>CAXNKO010000073.1:0-7533 GCA_964202685.1 Caulobacterales bacterium | reverse complement strand
GAACATTATCCTGCCGGCATGAGAGTGATCCGGCTGGCCGCGGAGATTGATCTGGCGGGATGGCGCGAGGCCGCGCGGGAGTTGCGCGGGCAGGGCGTCGCGCCGGATGGGGCGATCTGGACGGTGGATGCGGCGCCGGGCGGGCTGTCACCGCCCAGACACGACATGGCCGGGGACGATGTGGGGTTTTCCGTGCCCAGAGGGTTTCTGGAACTGGCCGAGCAGGTGGTGCTGCATCGCTCGCCGGAGCGGTTCGCGCTGCTCTACCGGCTGCTGTGGCGGTTGGAGGCTGAACAGGGGCTGCTGCGCAGGCCCGGCGATCCCGACGTGGCCAAGGCCCGTGCCTGCGCCCAGGCGGTGGAGCGGGCTGTCCACAAGATGAGGGCCTTCGTGCGGTTCCGGCCGATCGCCGGCGAGGCGGTGGAGACCCACGCCGCCTGGTTCGAGCCCGCGCATCGGGTGACCCAGCGCGCCGCGCCGTTCTTCGTGCGCCGCTTCGCCCAACGGCGGTTTTCGCTGCTGACGCCGGACGTCTGCCTGCACTGGGATGGACGCGCGCTGAACGCCGGCCCCGGGGCCGATCCCGCCGACGCCCCGGCTGAGGACAGCCTGGAGGACTTCTGGCGCATCCGCTGCGCGGGGGTGTTCGAGCGTCCCGAGCCCTCCCGCCGCGACCTGCGCGCCGCCCAGCGGAGGGCCCGCGACGGTCCGTTCGAGCCCCTATGACGGCGGAGCGGTTCGGCTCAGCCAGAGAACCCCGCCTCGGCGAAGTCCAGCATGCGCTCCAGCAGGGCGTCGGTCTCCGCCTCGCGGGTGAGGCCGCCGGAGAGGGTGTTCAGCCGGTCGAACTCGGCGAAGCGGTTGTTGTGCAGCATGCCCAGGCAGAAGTGGATGCGCCAGTAGACCTCCTCGGCCGCCAGATCCGGTCGCGCGGCCAGCAGCGCCGCGGCGAACCGCTCCAGGTGGGAGACGTCGCGCTGTAGGGCCTCGCGCATGGCCTCGGTGCCCTCCGAGCGCGCGCGGATGATGAACTGCATGGCGATGCGGCGTTCATGGTCGGGGGCGCTCCAACGCACCGGCGGGGCGAACAGGGCGTGGAGAATCTCGCGCACCGGCGGGCGGCCGGCGTGGCGGTCGTTGGCGGCGTGCAGCAGCCGGGCGCGTTCGCGGTTCAGTTCGGCGGTGCGGCGGCGGAAGATCTCGTAGAGCAGGGCGTCCTTGGCCCCGAAGTGATAGTTCAGCGACGCCAGGTTGACGCCGGCGGCGGCGGTGATGTCGCGCACCGACACCTTCTGGAAGCCGTTGAGGGCGAACAGCCGCTCGGCCACGGCGAACACCGCCGCCTTGGTGGCGGCTTCGGAGCCCTCATCGTCCGGCCCGTCCAGCGGCGGCGGGTCGTCCGGGGGTGGCCCCTCGGCGCCGTCGCTCAGCGGACGAGCTCTTTCATGGCCTTGGTCAACCCCTCGAGGGTCAGCGGATACATGCGGTTGTCGACCAGCTGTTTGACCACGTCGATGGACGGCGTGTAGTCCCAGTGGCGCTCGCCGGTGGGGTTCAGCCACACCACATTGTCGAAGATGTTGCACAGCCGGTCGATCCACACCGCGCCGGCCTCCTCGTTCCAGTGCTCCACCGAACCGCCCGGATAGGTGATCTCATAGGGGCTCATGGTGGCGTCGCCGACGAAGATCACTTTGTAATCCGAGGGGAATTTGTGCAGCACGTCCCAGGTGTTGATCTTTTCCGTGTGCCGGCGGCGGTTGTCCTTCCACAGGGATTCGTAGAGGCAGTTGTGGAAGTAGTAGAACTCCATGTTCTTGAACTCGGAGCGGGCGGCGGAGAACAGCTCCTCGCAGACCTTGATGTGCGAATCCATCGAGCCGCCGATGTCGAGGAACAACAGCACGCTGATCTTGTTGCGGCGCTCGGGCCGTAGCTGGATGTCGAGATAGCCCTTTTCCGCGGTGCCGCGGATGGTGCCCTTCATGTCCAGCTCGTCGTCGGAGCCCTCGCGCACCCATTTGCGCAGGCGGCGCAGCGCCACCTTGATGTTGCGGGTGCCAAGTTCGACGGAGTCGTCGAGGTTCTTGTATTCGCGCTTGTCCCAGACCTTCACCGCCCGGCCATGGCGGCCCTTTTCCTGGCCGATGCGCACGCCCTCGGGGTGGTAGCCGTCGGCGCCGAAGGGGGAGTTGCCGCCCTTGCCGACGCCATTGCCGTCACCTTCGCCCTCGCCGTCGCCCTTGCCTTCCTTGGCGTCGCGGATGCGCTGGGCGAGCTGCTCCATCAGCGCTTCGAAGCCGCCCATGGCCTCGATCTGCGCCCGCTCCTCGTCGGAAAGGAAGGCTTCGGTCATCTTTTTCAGCCAGTCGCCGGGAATGTCGGCGATCAGGTCGGGATCGAGCTTCTCCAGGCCCTGGAACACATGGCCGAACACTTGGTCGAACCGGTCGAGGTTCTTCTCGTCCTTCACCAGCGCCGAGCGCGACAGGTAATAGAACTCATCGACCGAGCGGTTGATCACCACCTTGTCGAGCGCCTCCATAAGCACCAGGTATTCCTTGAGCGTCACCGGCACCTTGTTTTGGCGCAGCTCAGTGAAGAAACGCATGAACATCGCGGGCGGCCCCTCAGGCGTCGAACAGCTGTTTGATTTTCCAGGATGAGGCCGCGCGGGCCGCATGTCCAGCCTTGGGCGCCACGGCGCGGCGTTACGCCTCGACGGTGCGCAGCTTGCGCCAGACCGTCATGCGCGAGACCCCAAGCCGGCGGGCGATCTCCGCCGGCCCCACGCCGGCCTCCTGAAGCGCCAGGATTTCGCCGGCCGAGGGCGCGCCCCGGCGGCTGAGCGGCTCGGCGGTGGGCTGCATCGCGGTCACCGCGCGCAAAGCGGCGCGCAGCGCTCGACCGCTCTCGCCGGCGCTGGAGAGATCCGCGTCGAGAACGAGAAGGCTCGCGCCGCGCTGGTCCAGCCGGTCAATCACGTTCAGCACGATCCGCGGATATTCGGCCAGCTGTTCCAGGCGCGCGACGACCACCTCATCGCCGTTGGAGACGAATTCGAGAATGGATTGCAGCACAGCGTCGTCGCAGACGCTGCCGCGATCCGGTTCCTCGGCGCGCACGACATGGCAACCCGCCGCCTTCAACGCGGCGGTGTCGTCTGTCGATCGGGCGTCATGGAGTCGCACATAGCCGATACGCAGCATTACGCTCTTGATCCCTCGCTCCGCAGGAAAACCGGAGGTTCATCGCAAAGCCAGGGACCTACGCCAAGCCCGCCAAATGTTAAATCGTCGCAACGTTGCCGGCTTATGGCTGACAAAGGCCTCAATGGCCAGATCAACGCGACGGCGGCGCTGGCCAGCGTACCGTTTCACGCTAGGATGGTTGTGATGACAGTGACGCTCTACACCCACGCGGACATGTTCGATCATCGGCCCGGGCGCGGCCATCCCGAACGGCCGGAGCGGCTGGGCGCGGTGATCGAGGCGCTCAGCGCGGCCAGCGACCTGGACCTGGAGCCGCGGGACGCGCCGCTGGCGGAGCCTGACGACCTGCGCGGTGTGCACGCCGAGTCCTATCTGACCTCTATCGATCGCGCCGCGCCGGTCAGCGGCCGACTGATGCTCGACGCCGACACCTTCATGTCGCCGGGCAGCCTGAATGCGGCGCGCCGGGCGGCGGGGGCTGTGGCGGCCGCGGTCCGCGCGGTCGCGGCCGGGGAGACCCAGCGGGCCTTCTGCGCGGTGCGCCCCCCGGGGCACCATGCCGAGCCCGCGCGGCCGATGGGGTTCTGCATATTCTCCAACGTGGCGGTGGCGGCCCGGGTCGCCCAGGCCGAGGGGCTGGACCGCATCGCGGTGGTGGATTTCGATGTCCACCACGGCAATGGCACCCAGGCGGCGCTGGCCGGCCGCGAGGGCCTGTTCTTCGCCTCGATCCAGCAATGGCCGCTGTGGCCGGGGACGGGCCACCCCTCTGAAGCCGCCCCAGACAATGTCGCCAACGCCGTGGTGGCCCCGGGCGCGCCGCGCGAGGTGTGGCGGCGGGCGTTCGAAAGCCTGATGCCGCGGCTGGACGCCTTCGCGCCGGACATCATCCTGATCTCGGCCGGATTTGACGCTCACGCCCGCGATCCGATCGCGGCCCAGCAACAGCTGGAGGCTGAGGATTTTGCCTGGGCGACGGCGGCGGTGCTGGCCGTGGCCCGCGCCCATGCGCGGGGCCGGGTTGTGTCCTCGCTCGAGGGCGGCTACGACCTGGATGCGCTGGGCCGTTCGGCCGTGGCGCATGTGCGGGCTCTGGCGTGCGGCTGAGGCGGGAACGGTCGATGGTCGAGACCCACCCGCCCCCTGAGGTGACATGGCGGACGCATTGACTGCCGAGCAGCCGGCCGCCGCCGCCAATCGCCCGGGCGCGCTGATTCTCGCCCGTCACGGCGAGCCCGACATCCATCGCGACGTGCGCCTGACCGCCGAACAGTACCGGCGCTACTGGGCGGACTACGAAAGCCAGGGCCTGCGCCCCGGCCAGACCCCGCCAGAAACCCTGCTGAAGTTCGCTTCGACCGCCGCCACGGTCATCGCCTCCACCCGACTGCGTTCGATCGAGAGCGCCGAGGCCCTGGCCAGTGGCCGCGCGGTGGCCCGCGAGGCGATGCTGATCGAGGCGCCGCTGCCGCCGCCACACCTGCCGGCGTTCATCCGCATGTCGCCGCGGCATTGGGGTTTCCTGGCCCGGTTCTGCTGGTGGTTCTTCAACCATCACGAAGGCGCCGAGACCCGCCGTGAGGCCGAGGCGCGGGCCGACCATGCCGCGGCCATGCTGGTGGAACTGACCCGGCAGGGGGAGGATGTGCTGGTGCTGGCCCATGGCTTCTTCAACTTCATGGTCGGCCGGTCGCTGCGGCGCATGGGCTGGCGGATGACCGACAGCGAGGGTTTCCGCTACTGGTCCATGCGACGCTTCGAACGCTCCTGAACCGGCCGATCGCGGGCGCGACGCACGTTGCGGGCGGGCGCCCATGTCAGTAGGTTGGCCCGGCAACCTCGAGGGGACCACCATGGCCGACGCCGCCGACATCGCCGGACTTTCCTTCGAACAGGCGCTGGCGGAACTCGAGCGCATCGTCGGCGAGCTGGAGTCGGGCCAGGCGCCGCTGGAGCGCTCCATCGAGATGTATGAGCGCGGCGCGGCGCTCAAGGCCCATTGCGAGGAACGGCTGCAGGCCGCGCGCCTGCGGGTGGAGAAGGTGGTGCTCGGCGCCCAGGGCGCGCCCGGTGTGGAACCGGCCGAGTTCAGCTGATGAACGAAGTGGCGCGCCGGGTTACCGAGGCGGCCGATCTGGTGACGGTGGCGCTGGACGAGCTGCTGCCCCGCGCCGATGGCCCCGAGTCCCGGCTGACCGGGGCGATGCGCTACGCAGCCCTGGGTCCAGGCAAGCGGCTGCGGCCGTTTTTCGCCCTCGAGACCGGTCGGATGTTCGAGCTTTCCGACCGGCCGCTGCTGCGAATCGCCTGCGCGGTGGAGTGCATCCACGCCTACAGCCTGATCCACGACGACCTGCCGGCCATGGACGACGACGACATGCGCCGCGGACGGCCCACGGTTCACAAGGCCTATGACGAAGCCACCGCCATCCTGGCCGGCGACGCCCTGCAGGCGGCGGCGTTCGAGATCCTGGCGCATCCCGACACGCACCGGGACGGCGCCGTCAGGGCCGAGATGGTGCTGCGGCTGGCGGTGGCCAGCGGCGCTCGGGGGATGTGCGGGGGTCAGATGATCGACCTCTTGGGGGTTCGCGACGACCTGGGCGCCGTGGCGCGCATGCAGCGGCTGAAGACCGGGGCCCTGATCGCCTGCGCCTTCGAGCTGCCGCTGACCATGGCCCATGCGGGCGAGGGCGAGCGGCACGCCCTGGCGGCCTTCGCCCTGGACCTGGGCCTGGCCTATCAGATCGTCGACGATCTGCTCGACGTGGAGGGCGAAGCCGCCGAACTTGGCAAGACCACCGGCAAGGACGCCGGCCGCGGCAAGGCCAATTACGTCACCCTGCTGGGCGCGGCGGCGGCGCGCGAACGCCTGGATCTGCTGACCGAACAAACCAAGTCCCACCTCGATCCGTTCGGGCCTCGCGCCGATTTTCTGCGGGCCAGCGTCGATTTCGTGTTACAGCGCCGCAACTAGAACCCTCCCAGCCGCTTCGTCAGTTCATGCCGCACACGCCTTTGCTCGACACCGTGAACGCCCCCGCCGACATGCGGGATTTCTCGGTTCCGAAATTGAAGCAGCTCGCCGAGGAGTTGCGCGCCGAGACCATCGACGCGGTCTCCCAGACCGGCGGCCACCTGGGCGCGGGCCTGGGGGTGGTGGAGCTCACGGTGGCGCTGCACCATGTGTTCGACACCCCGCGGGACATTCTGATCTGGGATGTCGGCCATCAGGCCTATCCGCACAAGATCCTCACCGGCCGGCGCGCGCGCATCCGCACCCTGCGCCAGGGCGGCGGCCTGTCGGGGTTCACCCGGCGTTCGGAGAGCGAGTACGACCCGTTCGGCGCGGCCCACGCCGCCACCTCGATTTCCGCGGCCCTGGGCTTCTGCGCCGCCCGCGACCGCGCCGGCCGCGACAACCGCGTGGTGGCGGTGATCGGCGACGGCTCGATGAGCGCCGGCATGGCCTATGAGGCAATGAACAACGCCGGCGAGACCACCCAGCAGCTGACGGTGATCCTCAACGACAACGACATGTCGATCGCTCCGCCGGTGGGGGGGATGAGCGCCTATATGGCCCGGCTGGTGTCGGGGGGCGGCTACCGCTCCATCCGCCGGCTGGGCAAGTCGGTGGCGGGCGCCTTGCCCAAACCGTTGCAAGAGGCGGCCCGCAAAGCCGAGGAATTCGCCCGCGGCATGGTCACCGGCGGCACCTTCTTCGAGGAACTGGGCTTCTATTACGTCGGCCCGATCGACGGCCACGACCTGGACACCCTGGTGCCGGTGCTGAAGAACGCCCGCGAGATCAAGGACCGGCCGGTGCTGGTGCATGTGGTCACCCACAAGGGCAAGGGCTATGCGCCGGCCGAGAGCGCCGCCGACAAACATCACGCGGTGGCCAAGTTCGACGTGATCACCGGCCAGCAGGCCAAGGGCGTCGCGGCGGCGCCCAGCTACACCAAGGTGTTCGCCACCGAACTGATCAAACAGGCCGAACGGGATCCGAAGATCGTGGCGATCACCGCCGCCATGCCCTCCGGCACCGGCCTCGACCTGTTCGGCGAACGGTTCCCGGAGCGCACCTTCGACGTGGGCATCGCCGAGCAGCACGCGGTGACCTTCGCCGCCGGCCTGGCCGCCGACGGCATGAAGCCGTTCGCGGCGATCTATTCCACCTTTCTGCAGCGGGGCTACGATCAGGTGGTGCACGACGTGGCGATCCAGCGCCTGCCGGTGCGTTTCGCCCTCGACCGCGCCGGTCTTGTCGGCGCCGACGGGGCGACCCATGCGGGATCGTTCGACATCGGCTTCATGGGGG
>CAXNKO010000072.1:0-7653 GCA_964202685.1 Caulobacterales bacterium | reverse complement strand
GTTGCGCCCGGTGTCGCCCAGCACCGCCACCACGCCCCCGGTCATATATTCACAGCCGTGGTCGCCCAGCCCCTCCACCACCGCGATGGCCCCGGAGTTGCGCACCGCGAAACGCTCCCCTGCGACGCCCTCGAAATAGGCCTCGCCGGCGATGGCGCCGTAGAGCACCGTGTTGCCGATGACGATGTTCTGGGTCGGATCGCGACGCGACCCGGCCGGCTGGCGAACCACCACCCGGCCCCCGGACAGGCCCTTGCCCACATAGTCGTTGGCGTCGCCCACCAGCTCCAGGCTTACCCCGCGGGCCAGGAAGGCGCCAAAGCTCTGCCCAGCCGTGCCGGTCAGGCGCACCGAGATGGTGTCCTCGGCCATACCCGCATGGCCATGGCGGCGCGCCACCTCGCCCGAGAGCATGGCGCCGACGGTGCGGTTGGTGTTGCGGATCTCGTGCTCGCCCCGGGTGGGCTGACCGGCCTCCAGCGAGGCCTTGGCGTCGGCGATCAGGGCGTGGTCCAGGGCCTTTTCCAGACCATGGTTCTGGCGATCCTTGTTCCACAGCGCCGCCTGACCCTTGGCGGGCTCGGCATAGAGCAGCTTCGACAGATCGACGCCGTGCGCCTTCCAGTGCTCGACCGCGGGCGCCATGTCGATGCGGTCCACACGGCCAACCATCTCATTGAGGGTCGCGAAGCCCATCTCGGCCATGATTTCCCGCAACTCTTCAGCCACATAGAAGAAATAGTTGATGACGTGCTCAGGCTGGCCGGTGAAGCGCGCGCGCAGCACCGGGTCCTGGGTGGCCACCCCCACCGGGCAGGTGTTCAGGTGACACTTGCGCATCATGATGCAGCCCGCCGCGATCAGCGGCGCGGTGGCGAAACCGAACTCGTCGGCCCCCAGCAGCGCGCCGATGGCCACGTCGCGGCCGGTGCGCAGGCCCCCATCCACCTGCACGGCGATGCGCGTGCGCAGGCTGTTGAGCAGCAGGGTCTGCTGGGTCTCGGCCAGGCCGATCTCCCAAGGCGACCCGGCATGGGTGAGCGAGGTCAGCGGCGAGGCGCCGGTGCCCCCCTCGAAGCCGGAGATGGTCACATGGTCGGCGCGCGCCTTGGCCACCCCGGCCGCCACCGTGCCCACCCCCACCTCGGAGACTAGCTTCACGGAGATGCGGGCCTTGGGGTTGACGTTCTTCAGGTCGTGGATGAGCTGCGCCAGGTCTTCGATGGAATAGATGTCGTGGTGCGGCGGCGGCGAGATCAGGCCGACGCCGGGCGTGGAGTGCCGCACCCGGGCGATGTTCTTGTCCACCTTGTGGCCAGGCAGCTGACCGCCCTCCCCGGGCTTGGCGCCCTGGGCCATCTTGATCTGGATGTCGTCGGCGTTGACCAGGTATTCGGCCGTCACCCCGAAGCGGCCCGACGCCACCTGCTTGATCGCCGATCGCATGGAGTCGCCGTTCGGCAGACGCACGAAGCGGTCCGACTCCTCACCGCCCTCGCCGGTGTTGGAGCGCGCGCCGATACGGTTCATGGCCATGGCCAGGGTGGTGTGGGCCTCACGGCTGATGGAGCCGAAGCTCATCGCCCCGGTGGCGAAGCGCTTGACGATCTCGCTGGCCGGCTCGACATCAGCCAGCGCCAGCGGCTTGTCAGCCGGGATCAGCCGCATCAGGCCGCGGATGGTCAGCAACCGCTCGCTCTGCTTGTTGATGGTGTCGGCGAAGGCGCGATATTCCCCCGGCAGGCCGCCGCGCACGGCGTGCTGCAGATGGGCCACCGACTCCGGCGTCCAGGCGTGTTCCTCGCCGCGCAGGCGGAAGGCGTAGCTGCCGCCCACGTCCAGCATGTTGCGGTAGATCGGCGCGTCGCCATAGGCGTCCCGGTGACGGCGCACCGCCTCCTCGGCGATCTCCCGCAGGCCCGCCCCCTCGATGGTGGTGGCGGTTCCGGTGAAATAGGCCTCGACGAAGTTGGTGGTCAGGCCCACCGCGTCGAAGATCTGCGCGCCGCAATAGGACTGGTAGGTAGAGATGCCCATCTTGGACATCACCTTCAGCACCCCCTTGCCGATCGCCTTGATGTAGTTCTTGCGCACCTCGTAGGGCGAGGCGGCCAAGGCGTTCTGCGCGCGCAGCTGCTCCAGGGTCTCGAAGGCCAGATAGGGGTTCACGGCCTCCGCGCCATAGCCCGCCAGGACGCAGAAGTGGTGCACCTCGCGCGCTTCGCCGGTCTCGATGACCAGGCCGGTCTGCATGCGCAGGCCCTGGCGGATCAGGTGATGGTGCACCGCCGCGGTGGCCAGCGCCGCCGGAATCGGGATGCGGTCAGGCGACAGTCCGCGGTCCGACAGGATCAGGATGTTCATGCCCGCCAGCACATGCTCGGTGGCCTCGTTGCAGAGGGTCTCGAGGGCCGCCTCAAGCCCTGAGCCGCCGTCAGCGGCCGGCCAGGTGGCGTCCAGGGTGGCGGTGCGGAAGGCGCCGTCGAGCAGTTCGCTGATCGCCCGGATCTTGGCCAGGTCCTCGTCGGTGAGGATCGGCTGCGCCACCTCCAACCGCTTGTGCGAGCCGGCGTGGCGGCCGAGCAGGTTCGGCCTGGGTCCGATCATCGACACCAGGCTCATCACCAGTTCCTCGCGGATCGGGTCGATGGGCGGGTTGGTGACCTGGGCGAAGTTCTGCTTGAAGTATTCGTACAGCAGCTTCGGGCGGCGCGAGAGCACGGCGATGGGCGTGTCGGTGCCCATGGATCCGACCGGATCCTCCCCGCCCACGGCCATGGGCTCCAGGAAGAATTGCAAGTCTTCCTGGGTGTAGCCGAACGCCTGCTGGCGATCGAGCAGGTCGGCGGCGTCATTGGCCAGCGCCGGCCGGGTCGCGGCGGAGTCGGGCAGGTCCTCAAGCTTGAACTGGGTTTCCGCCAGCCACTCCTCGTAGGGCTCGGCCTTGGCCAGCTCGGCCTTGATCTCCTCGTCCTCGATGATCCGGCCCTGCTCCATGTCGATGAGCAGCATCTTGCCCGGCTGCAGCCGCCACTTGCGCACGATCCGCTCGTCCGGCACCGGCAGCACGCCGACCTCGGAGGCCATGATCACATGGTCTTCGTCGGTGATCACGAACCGCGCCGGACGCAGGCCGTTGCGGTCCAGGGTCGCGCCGATCTGACGGCCGTCGGTGAAGGCCACCGCCGCCGGCCCGTCCCACGGCTCCATCAGCGCGGCATGATACTCGTAGAAGGCCTTGCGCCTGGGATCCATCAGCGGATTGCCGGCCCAGGCCTCGGGGATCAGCATCATCACCGCGTGGGCCAGCGGATAGCCGCCGGCCACCAGCAGCTCCAGCGCGTTGTCCAGGCAGGCGGTGTCCGACTGGCCGTGGGGGATCAGCGGCCACATCTTGTCCAGGTCCGCGCCCAGCAGCTCGGACTCCATGCCGCGCCGGCGGGCGTTCATCCAGTTGACGTTGCCGCGCACGGTGTTGATCTCGCCGTTGTGGGCGATGAACCGGTAGGGGTGCGCCAGCCGCCAGGACGGGAAGGTGTTGGTGGAGAACCGCTGGTGCACCAGCGCCAGGGCGGACTCGGCCAGCGGGTTCCTCAGGTCTTCGTAGAAGGTCCGCACCTGCGGCGCGAGCAGCAGGCCCTTGTAGACGATGGTCCGGGTCGACAGCGACGGGATGTAAAGCTCGGTCAGGCCCGGCAGGTTGCGCTTTTGGGCCAGTTCACCCAGTGGGTTCTGCAGCTGCTTGCGCACCGCCAGCAGCTTGCGCTCATGGGCGTCCTGGTCACGGATGTTGGCGCCGCGGCCGATGATCGCCTGGCGGATCACCGGCATGCCGGCCAGCACCGCCGCGCCCAGGCCGGTGGTGTCGGTGGGCACGTCGCGCCAGCCCAGCAACGGCTGCTTCTCGACCCTCAGGAAGTGCTCGAACTGAGCGATGCCCACGGCGCGGGCCTCGTCGTCGCGGGGCAGGAAGCACATGGCCACGGCGTATTCGCCGGCCGGCGGCAGGCTCACGCCGGCGCCCGGCGCCCAGTCGCGCAGCAGCGCATCGGGAATCTGAATCAGAATCCCCGCGCCGTCGCCCACCAGCGGATCGGCGCCCACCGCGCCGCGATGATCCAGATTGACCAGGATCTGCAGGCCGGAGGCGATCACTTCGTGGGATTTGCGGCCCTTGAGATTGGCCACGAAACCTACGCCGCACGAGTCATGCTCGTTCGCTGGATCGTACAATCCTTGGCGCTGGGGCGGACCCATCCGCGTTCCTCACATCAACCGGTCAATCACGCAAACGCAAGCGCGGCCGAAATCGGCCGTCGCAGGCGTAACCGGCGGCATTTACCCGCCGGGTCCGGCCTTGTCGATGGGTCTCCCGCCACCGCGGCGAAATGTTGTCAGTCCGCCGCGACATCAAGCAGGCTATGGTCTGCCGCCCGCGCCGAAACGCAGCCGGTCAGCACCATGGCCGCCTCCAGCTCGGCGCGGAAGCTGGCCAGCAGACGCTCGACCATCGGCCCTCCGCCGGCGGCCAGGGCATAGGCCCAGGGCCGGCCGATGAAACAGGCCTTCGCGCCCAGGGCCAGGGCCTTCAGCACGTCGAGACCGGAGCGCACCCCGCCGTCCAGATAGACCTCGATCTCGACGCCCACGGCGTCGGCGATGCGCGGCAGGGCACGGATCGACGACACCACCCCGTCTAGCTGCCGGCCTCCGTGGTTGGAGACCACCAGGCCGTCGGCGCCGGCCCGCACGGCGTCGCGGGCGTCATCGGTGTCGAGCACCCCCTTGACGACGATGGGCCGATCCCAGGCCTGGCGGATCCAGTCCAGGTCGGCCCAGGTCACCCCGCGATCGAAATTCCCGCCGATCCAGCCCCAGAAGTCGTCGACGCCGCGGGCCTCGGGGATCGCATCGACCACATTTCCGAAAGTGTGCGGGCGGCCGCGCAACCACACGTCCCATAGCCACGCGGGCCTCGTTGCCCCCTGCCAGGCCCGCCGCAGCCGCCCCGCCGCGTCCGGCCGCCCCGACAGGCCAGAGCGGATGTCGCGCTGCCGGGCGCCCGGGACAGGCAAGTCGACGGTGAGCACCAGCACCGGACAGCCGGCCGCCTTGGCCCGGTCCAGCAGCGCGCGCACATAGCCGCGGTCCTTGATCATATAGAGCTGGAACCAGGGCGCGGTCCCGGCCGCGGCCACTTCCTCCACCGAACAGACGCTCACGGTGGACAGGCAGAACGGAACCCCCGCGTCCGCCGCCGCCCGCGCCGCCTGCACCTCGCCGCGCCGGGCGTACATCCCGCCCATGCCCACCGGCGACAGCCCCACCGGCATGGCCAGGGTCTGGCCCAGGGTCTGCACGGAAAGGTCGAGGCGGGTCATGTCGCGCATCACCCGCTGGCGCAGGGCCACCGCCGCGAAGTCGGCCACGTTGCGGCCCAGCGTCACCTCGGCATACGAGCCGCCGTCGATGTAGTCGAACAGCATCCGCGGCAGCCGGCGCCGGGCCAGTGCGCGGTAGTCGGCGACGGACGCCGGCGTCATGAGCTCTCCTCCGCCTTGCCTGGCCACCGCCGGACCTTAGACTCGAACGGGCCAACGGGGCTATCCTGGCGGCGGCCAGACCAGGATGGACCATGCCCGACCCGCCGCCGCGCCCCTACGCCCTGATGCGCCACCACGCCGGCTGGGCGGACGTGTTCCACATCGAAACCGAGACCGACCGGGCGATCACCGGCCGCCACCCGGACCGCGATCCGGCCGAGGCGCCCGCCACCTACAACGTCCAGGCTGTGCTGGCCCGGTTCGACACTCTGGCCGCCGCCCGCGCGGCCCGCGAAGCGGCGCTGGCGGAATGGCGCCGCCACGACGAGGCGGTGCGCACAGCCGAGGCCCACCTGCGCCAGGCCGAGAAGGTGCGGGAAAACGCCTGGCTGGCGCGGCTGCGGGAGTCCGAACTCTAACGGGCGGCTAAAACCGCAAGCCCTTGGCCAGAACCCACGCCACCGCCACGGCGATGACGATCCCGATCCCCGCCCGCCACCAGGGGGCGAAGCTCAGGCCCGGGTCGCTGGCGAATGCGCGCTTGCCGGTGAACATCGGACGGATCAGATCCTGGCGTTTGTGGACGGCGTAGAAGATCACCGCCGCCAGATGCACGACCACCAGCGCCTGCAGGCCCCGGAAGCTCAGCTCGTGCAACTCGGCGAACAATCGCCCGGTGTCGAACGCCACCATGTAGGACAGCGGCCCGGACTCCAGCCCGTCGATGTCCACCGCGAACAGGCCGAAGCTCACCTGCAGCACCAGCAGCGCCAGGATCGCCACGACGCTGAGCGCGCCCAGCGGATTGTGGCCGACCGACGGGGCAGAGGCCTTCGCCCCCAGGGTCCGGGCATAGGCCAGCGTCGCCTTCGGGCCTCTGACGAAACTGGCGAACCGCGCCGTCTGGCTGCCGAACACCCCCCAATAGAGCCGGAACACCACCAGGCCCAGGACGCCGTAGCCCGACCAGCGGTGCACATCCATGCGCTCGCCCCCCGAGAACCAGGAGACCAGCACCAGCACCACCAGCGCCCAGTGAAAGATCCGGGTTGGCAGGTCCCAGAGCTTCGCCCGGACGGGAGGCGGCGCAACGTCCGTATCGTCAGCCATGATCAGGCCGGCTTGGCGCGGTACTTGTCGTGGCAGCCCTTGCAGGCCCCGCCGGTAGGCGGGATCTGCGCCTTGACCGCGGCGATATCGCCGCTGTCGGCCGCGGCGGCCAGTTTCGCCGTCTCGGCCTTGAGCTTGGCGGCGGCGGCGGCGAAGCCGGCGGAGTCCTTCCAGATTTCCGGCAGGGCGCCGGTCTTGTAGTTCTTTGAGGGTCCGGTGCCCTTCGGAAACCAGGTCCCGGCCTGGGCGCCCAGGTCCGCCATCTTTCGCGCCGAGGCCTTGATCACCGCCATGTCCGGGGTTTCGGCCTTGAGCTGGTCGTTGATCGCCTTGAAGGCCCCGCCCAGCTGCTTGTAGTTCGCCTGGCGATCGGCCACCGCCTTGGCCGCGTCGATTTTCGCCAGCGAGCCGCCCGCCGCGACCGCCATGCCAACGCCAAGGGCCACGGCCCATGCGAGGGAGCGCCTGTAATCAGCCATGCCGAATCCTCTCTCCAGGCCCTTGTCGCGGGCTCCGGGCGAAGATTGCCGAAGCTTTGGCGCCGGCGTCAATGCGCCAACCACTCCATCAGTGCGATACGCCTCTGGGCGCCACCAGCCTGGCGACGGTGAGAACGATGATCCGCAGGTCAAATCCGAGCGACATCCGCTGCAGATACTCGCAATCCAGGGCCGCCTTGTCGGGGATCGCCAGGGCGTCGCGGCCGTTCACCTGCGCCCAGCCGGTGATGCCAGGCCGCAGGCGCTCGACCCCCGCGGCGGTGCGTAGCGCCACCAGGTCATCCTGGTTGAACAGCGCCGGCCTCGGCCCCACCATGCTCATGTCGCCCTTCAACACGCTCCACAGCTGCGGCAGCTCGTCCAGGCTGGTCCGGCGCAGCAACCCGCCCAGCGGCGTGATCCAGGCCCCTGGCCGGTCCAGCAAGTGGGTGGCCACGTCCGGCGCGCCCAGCCGCATGGTGCGGAACTTCGGCATGGCGTAGTGGCGATTGCCCCGCCCC
>CAXNKO010000071.1:0-7680 GCA_964202685.1 Caulobacterales bacterium | reverse complement strand
AGCCTGGGCCTGCTGCTCTACGTCGCCGCCGAGGCGGCCCGAGGCCGGCGCGGCGTGGTGCTGGTCCCCATGGCCGTGGCGGTCGCCGGCTGGGCCTGGGGCGGCCTCGACCCGCTGGGCCTGGGGCTGGCCGCCGCTGCGTCGGTCATCGCCCTGGTGACCTTCCGTCGCCCCGCCGGGGTGAGCGGCGCCTGGCTGGGACTGCTGCTGATCCTGCTGGGCGCCGCCACCGCCCTGCAGGCGGCCGCGCCCACCGCCGCGCTGGTAGCCGCCTGGCCGCTGGCGCTGGGCTCAGCCCTGGCCGCCCTGTCCGGCCTCTGGGCCTGGCGGCCGTGGCCGGTGCGCATCCTGATCACGCTGGGCGCCGCCCTTGGCCTCGCCTGGGTGGGCGGGGTGGTCCACGGGATCTACCTGGGCCTCGACCAGCCCGAGTTGCTCGCCGCCACGGCGGTGCTGGCCGCGGGTCTGATCTGGCCCCTGGCGCAGCCGGAAAAGAGCACCGCCGGCGCCCCGTTCATTCCCGTGGCGGTGCTGCTGGCCGGGGTCGCGGTCCTAGGCTTCGTGCGCTTCGACCCACCCTGGAGCCCGCGCCATCCGCAGGCTGCCCGCATCGTCTATCAGCAGGATCTCGCCACCGGCCAGGCCTGGCGCCTGAGCGCCGCGCCGGATCCCGGCGCCTGGGCCCGCGCGGTGCTCACCGCCGACGGCGGGGCGGTGACCCGCCGCGCCGCGCCCCTGGTGTTCGATCGCCCCATCGACGCCGCCCGGGCGCGGCCCATCGCCGCCGCGGCGCCCGGCCTGACCCTCTCCCGGCGCAACGGCGGCGAGGTCACCCTGACCGCCGCGCCGCCGCCCGGCGCCATCAGCCTGATCCTGGAGATCGCCAGCGGCCAGCCGCTGACGGCGGTGACCATCAACGGCCAGCCGGCGGCGATCCTCGCCCGCCCCGGCCAGCCCACCCGCATCCGCTGGCGACCCGCCACGGGCGGCCTGACCCTGGGGTTTCGCGCCGAGGCCCCCGGCGGGCTCGATATCCGCTACGCCGCGGTCATCCCGTCCTGGCCGCCTGACGCACGGCCCTTGCCGCCGCGCCCCGCGGAGGTCATGGCTTTCGGCATATCCGACTCCACCCTGGTGACCGGGACCGCCCGGCTGACCTGGGCGGACGCAACGACCGAGGAGGCCCCATGAGCGACGTCGTCATCTATCACAACCCCGCCTGCGGCACGTCCCGCAACACCCTGGCGCTGCTGCGCGAAAACGGCGTCGAACCCCAGGTGGTGGAGTATCTCAAGGCCGGCTGGACCAAGGCCCAGCTCGAAGCCCTGTTCAAGCAGATGGGCGTCGGCGCCCGCGACGCGCTGCGCACCCAGGGGACCCGGGCCGAGGAACTCGGCCTTACCGCGGCGGGCGCCACCCAGGCCAAGATCATCGCCGCCATGGTCGCCGAGCCGATCCTGGTGCAACGCCCCATCGTGCGGACACCCAAGGGCGCCGCCCTCTGCCGGCCGCCGGAGCGGGTGCTGCCGCTCCTCTGAGCCAGGCCTCGGCGTGGCGACCCTGGAAACCTCAAATTAACCATAAGCGCCCAGCGTTCCGGCGCGCGCGAATGGGTGGATGGACGCCGTCATGCCGGCTGAGCACCTGACCAAGCACCGACATTCAGGGCCCGTGATGCAAGTGCTGGATCCGCGGCGTTGGCCGCCTCGCCTGCCGCGGCGCGCACTTCTGGGTGCGGCAGGCGCGGCCGCGCTTGCGATCGGCTGGGTCGCCCTGCGCGACCCGGGTCCGCCGCCCCTGGACCCGGCCCGGATCGCCGCCCTGCAGCACGACGCCTTCACCGCCTCCGAGGCGCAGCCAGGCTTTTCCCGCCCCGAGCGGGTGCCGGTGGAGGTGCGCTCCGGTGAAACGCTGGAATCCGCCGTCGGCCGCGCCGGCGTCCCCCGCGACGAGGCCCGGGCCGCGGTCGAGACCCTGTCGGAAATGATGGACACCGCCCACGTCAGGGCCGGCCTGGCGTTCGAGGCGGCCATCGCCCACCCGCGTGGTCAGAGAGGTCCGGCGCGGCTGATCGGGCTTTCCCTGCGCACCGGCCCCGCCACCGCGCTCACCCTGTCGCGCAGCTTCGACGGGGCGCTGCGGCTGCGCGAACTGGACGAGAAGATCAGGCAGGAGACCACCGTCGCCGCCGGCGCGGTGGAGGGCTCGGTCTATGAGACCGCCGCCCGCCTGGGCGCGACCCCGGCCATCACCGCCAAGGTGGTGACCCTGTTCGCTCACAAGCTCGACTTCGAGCGCGACATCCATCCCGGCGACGGATTCACCCTGGTGTTCGACCGCAAGGTCACCGAGAGCGGCCGCATGGTCGAGGTGGGCGACCTAGATTACGCCGAACTGCATGGCGTGCGCTTCTACCGCTTCGAGCGCGTCAACGGCGAAACCGGCTATTTCGACGAGACCGGCAAGAACATCAAAGCCTTCCTGCTGCGCACGCCGGTGGACGGCGCCCGCGTCACCTCGACCTTCGGCCTGCGCCGCCATCCCATCCTGGGCTACAACCGCGCCCATCAAGGGGTCGATTTCGCCGCCGGAACCGGCACGCCGATCCTGGCCGCCGGCGACGGCGTGGTGCTGGAGGCGCGCCGCTGGGGCGGCTACGGCAATTGGCTGCGCATCCGCCATGGCGGCGGCTGGGACACCGGCTACGGCCATGTCTCCCGATACGCCAGGGGAATCCGGCCTGGCGCCCGCGTTCGCCAGGGTCAGGTGGTGGCCTATGTGGGCTCCACCGGCATGTCCTCCGGACCGCACCTGCACTACGAAGTCTGGCGGGGCGGCGCCCGGGTCAATCCCATCGGCGCCAAGGTCCCGCAGAGCGTGGTCCTGGCCGGCGCCGAACTGGACGCCTTCCGCGCTCAGGCCGACCGCATCGACGGCCTGATCGCCGCGGAGACCGGGCCCCCAGCGAAACTCGCCGAGATCACCGTGCGGAGCGCCGGCCTGCGGCGGTAGCGCTCTAATCGAAGATGATCACCGAACGGGCGATGGCGCCGGTCTTCATTTCGGCGAAGGCGTCGTTGATCTGCTCGAGCTTGATCCGCCGCGAGATCATCTGGTCGAGCTTCAGCTTGCCGGCCATGTACATGTCCACCAGCCGCGGCATGTCCACCGGGAAGCGGTTGGAGCCCATCTGCGAGCCCTGGATACGCTTTTCGTCCAGGAACGCCGCGCCAAGCAGGCTGACCTTCTGGCCCATGGGGATCATGCCGATGATGTTGGCGGTGCCGCCCCGGCGCAGCATGGTGAAGCACTGTTCGGCGGTGGCGGTGGTGCCCACCGCCTCGAAGCTGTGCTGCACGCCGCCGTTGGTCATCGCCTTGACCCGCTTGACCACGTCCGGCTCGGAGGCGTCGAGGAAGTCGGTGGCCCCGAATTCCATCGCCAGGTTCTGCTTGGCCGTACCCATGTCGATGGCGATGATCCGCCCGGCCCCGGCGATGGCCGCGCCATTCACCGCCGCCAGGCCCACGCCCCCCAGGCCCACCACCGCCACGGTCTCTCCGGGCCGCACCCGCGATCCGTTGATCGCCGCCCCGACCCCAGTCATCACCCCGCAGCCGATCAGGGCGGCGCGGTCCAGCGGCATGTCCTTGCGGATCGCCACGCAAGCGTGCTCGTGCACCAGCATCTGCTCGGCGAAGGCCGACAGGTTGATGAACTGCGGCAGGGCGACGCCATTCTGCGACAGCCGCGGCGCGTCGTCGGCCCGGCGCTTGGTGTCGGGGGAGATGCACAGGCTCATGTGGTCGGTGAGGCAGAACTCGCAATGGCCGCAATAGGCCGAGAGACAGGCGATCACATGGTCGCCCGGCTTCACCAGGGTGACGTCAACGCCCACCGCCTCGACGACGCCGGCCGCCTCGTGACCCAGCACCACCGGCATCGGATGCGACCAGGATCCCTCCATGAAGTGCAGGTCCGAGTGGCAGACGCCGGCGGCCTTGGTGCGGATCAGCACCTCGCGGGGGCCCGGCTTGTCGATCTGCACGTCTTCGATCTGAAGCGGCTTGCCCACTTCGCGCATCATGGCGGCCTTCATGGCGTTCCGATCCCTGATTTCTGGCGCCCGCACGCCGGGCGGCTCGGGCAAAGCCTTATCGCCGTTGAGATCGGCCGGCCAAGCGCTTTTCAGAATCTGCGGTGATTTCCGCCTTCGCGCGCTCAGGCCGCCATGCGCGCCTTGAACACCCCGTCGGGCAAGCGCGGCGCTCGCGACGGATGGATGAAGAAATAGTCCTTCCAGGGCAGTTCGGGCACCAGGGTGGTGCGCTCCTCCAGCCGGTCGCCGTTGACCGCGAACATGCGGTAGCCGCGGTCGCGGAACGACTCCACCAATCCCTCCGCCGAGCCGCCGAAACGGCCCTCCAGCATCGGCGGGTGAATTTCCACCAGCACGTGGGGATGGTCGCGGTCGATCACCTCCCGCGCCCCGGCGATGGCGCGCTGTTCGGCGCCTTCGATATCCATGCGGATGAAGTCGATCCGGTCGAGGCCATTCTGGGCGCAGTAGCCGTCCAGGGTGACCACCGGCGTCGGCTGCACCTCGGCGCCGCGATCCTGCAGGTCCGGCCGCACCGGGGCGTCATTGGCGGGGGCGGCTTCGGAGAGGAAAGCATAGGCCCGGCCCATGCGGCCGGACCGCTTCTTGGGCGTCACCAGCAGCATCTCGCCCGCCCGGTCCGAGACCGCAGCGTGCACCGGCGTCACCCGGTCGCTGATCCCGTGCCAGGCCATGCAGGTCTTCAGCACCTCGAAGGCGAAGGCCGACGGCTCGAAGGCGTGGATCCGCGCCTTGGGCGCCACCCGGGTCATCACATAGGAATGCCGCCCGTCGCTGGCCCCCACATGCAGGCAGACCGGCGCCCCGGACAGCAGGTCGGCCAGGTAGGGCGTCTCCGGCTCGTGCTTGGCCCAGCGCAGATTGCGCCGCCAGGCCCGGAACGCGTGGTTGAGAACCCGCAGGGAGGTCATAGGGATGTGCTCGCCATGGGCGCCTTCTTAGGCCGCCGCGCGGGTCACCGTCATCATGTAGTTGACGTCCGCGTCGCCGGACAGGCTCCAGCGCCCGCGCAACGGGTCATAGACGACGCCGAACGGCCCTTCGACACTCACCGGTTCGCCGGCCAGGAAGCCGCTGACTTCCTCGGGCTTGAGGAACTTGCGCCAGTCATGGGTGCCGGCCGGCACCCAGCGCAGCACATATTCCGCCCCGACCTTGGCCAGGGCCAGGGCCTTCAGGGTGCGGTTGAGGGTGGCCAGGATCATCATCCCGCCGGGCGCCAGCAGGCCGGCGCAGTCGCGCAGATAGGCGCGTGGGTCGGCCACGTGCTCGATCACCTCCATGTTGAGCACCAGGTCGAAGCGGCCTGCCCCCTCGGCCAGCAGCGCCTCCGCCGTGGTCGCCCGGTAATCGATATCGAGGCCGGCCGCATCGGCGTGCGCCCGGGCGGTGCCGATGTTGCGCTCGGCGGCGTCCACCCCGGTCACCGCGAACCCAAGCCGGGCCATCGGCTCGCTGAGCAGGCCGCCGCCACAGCCGATATCCAGCAGCCGCAGCCCCTCGAACGGCCGTCGCGCGCGCCCATCGCGCCCGAACCTGGCCAGGGCCTGACCACGGATGAAGCTCAGCCGCACGGGATTGAACCGGTGCAGGGCCGCGAACTTACCCCTGGGGTCCCACCACTCCGCCGCGATGGCGGAAAAGCGGGCGACTTCGGCCGGGTCAATGCTGGAGGCGGCGGGCATGGCTCAGCGTATCAACACCACTTCCACGCCCGCGTCCACGTCGGCCCAGGCCCGGTCGGCGGTCATCGCCGGAAGCCCCAGGCGCAAGGCGAGCGCCAGGCAGGCCCGGTCGCCCAGCGAGAGGCCGCGACGCCCGGTCGCGCGGCGCAACAGCCCCGTCTGCACGCCCATCGCGGCGTCGAACGGTTCGATCTTGCAGGCCAGGCCATCGACGATCGCCCGAACCGCTTCGTCGGTCGCCCCATCCGCAACGAGTTTCTGTACGACCTCCGCGAGGTTGACCGCCGACATCTGCGCGCCGGTGATGACCGTATCGATACGGTCCGCGCCAGGCTCGCCTCGCAAGCTCGCAAGCAGGGCGGAAGCGTCGAGCACCACCCTAGTCATCGGCGGCGGCCTCGGCCCGACGCTCGGCGATCAGCTCCTCGGAGAGCACCCGCTTCGGGTCGATGCTGAGCGACGCCACCAGCGCGCGAACCCTGTCCATGGCGGCGTGTCCGCTCAGGATCACAAAGCGGTCCGCCTCGAGGACTCCGATCAATACGCCGCCCGCGGGTGCGCCCAACACGCCGAGCACGTCGGCGGGGAGCCGAACGGTTCCGTCTGCCTCGATGGAGAGCCTGTGAACGCCCCCAAACGGGATTGACGCCTCCGCGACGCCCACCGTGTTGCGCGCGGGATCACCGGACGTCGCCACCCCACCGCGCAGCTTGTCACCCTCCAACACGTTGCGGACATGCTGATAGCGCTTGCCCAGCATGCGGGCGATGTCGGCGCGAGCGTGGCCCTGGGCGGCCAGGGCGCGGATCTGGTCCGCGACGGTCCGGGGCGCCTGTTCGAAACCGGAAGCAGAGCTCACAACCTACCTCAAACAATTAGGTAGTTAGATAGTACATACCATCGTCCGGCACAACAGCATTTGCGCCCCGCCTCGCCCGTCGCTAGAAGTTTGCCTCTCAATTCGGGGACCAATGGGCTGTGTCTCGGCTGGTGATGAAGTTCGGCGGCACTTCGGTGGCCGACCTGGAGCGCATCCGGCGCGTCGGCCGCCTGGTGGCCGCCGAGGTGGCCGCGGGCCATCAGGTGGCGGTGGTGGTCTCGGCCATGTCCGGCAAGACCAATGAACTGATCGCCTGGACCGACGGAGCCGGCGCCGCCGCCGAGGGCCTGCCCCCGTCCGACGACGAATACGATGCGGTGGTGGCCTCCGGCGAGCAGGTCACCGCCGGCCTGCTGGCCATGACGCTGCGCAACATGGGCCTCAACGCCAGGTCCTGGATGGGCTGGCAGATCCCGATCATCGCCGACAACGCCCACGGCCGCGCCCGCATCGACGAGGTGCCGCCGGAGAAACTGGCCGCGGCCCTGGACGCCGGCGAGGTGGCCGTGGTGGCGGGCTTTCAGGGGGTCACCCGCGATGGCCGGGTGGCCACCCTCGGCCGCGGCGGCTCCGACACCAGCGCCGTGGCGGTGGCCGCGGCGCTCAAGGCCATCCGCTGCGACATCTACACCGACGTGGACGGGGTCTACACCACCGACCCGCGCATCGAATCCAAGGCCCGGCGGCTGGCCAGGATCTCCTATGAAGAGATGCTTGAGATGGCCTCCCTGGGGGCCAAGGTGCTGCAGACCCGTTCGGTGGAGCTGGCCATGAGCCAGAATGTGCCGGTGCGGGTGCTGTCCAGCTTCGTGGAGCCCGGCGAAGCCCCCGGCCAGGGCACCATCGTCTGCGACGAGGAAGAGATCATGGAAAAGCGTATCGTGAGCGGCGTGGCCTACAGCCGCGACGAGGCCAAGATCAGCCTGCTGGGCCTGCCCGCGAAGGCGAACACGCCGGCGGAGATCTTCCGCCTGCTGGGCCAGGCCAACGTCAAT
>CAXNKO010000070.1:0-7692 GCA_964202685.1 Caulobacterales bacterium | reverse complement strand
GCGCCCACAGCCCCGCCGCGCGCGCCTTGGCCTGCAGCGGCGCCAGCAGCGCCGGCGGCAGGCCGGCGCTGTCGTGGGGCAGCGAAGCCTCCAGCGGATGCACCTCCGCCGCCATGAACCGGCGCACGGCGTCCCGCAGCATCACCAGCTCGTCGGGCAGGCTCCAGGCGCCGAGGGGGGCGAGTTCGGTTTCGGCGGTCAAACGGAGGGTCCCGATCCAGATCAATCCAGGCGCCCCGCGCCCAGGGTCATCGCATCAACCTAATGCAACTCGGCGCCGGGGGCAGGAAATTTGTCGGCGTCACCCCTGAGTGGGCCGGTCATGCTGGTGGCTCATCTCCCGTTAGATGGAAGCGATGCGCGCCGCCCGCTTGGGGAGTGCGTCTGCCAGGACGGTGATGGCTGCATGTGAGAGTCCGGCTTCGCGCAGTTTTCGCACCTCATCGGCGAGGCGATCCGGCAATTCCGCCGCCATGGCCCGCACGCGACCGACCAGTTCGTCAGCGTTCACGCGAGTTTCCGCTGCGAGTTTGCGCCATTCGGTAATGCCGATGTCGCGAAGCCGGTACTCTCCACCAATCTTCATGGCCAGCTTCGCCTTCTGCAGATCGATATCGCCATAGGCGAGGATGCTGGCGACATCATAGAGCGGGGCCAGCCGGACCACGCCGCCGCCGCCAATCAAGATCGAATAGTTCTTGGCATGGGCGTCGGTCCCGGCGATCAGCCAGTTCAATATCAGCGCGTCCAGGAAGGTTGGATGTCCTCTTCATCAGCGTTGGGCGTGTCGCGGCCCTTCGTGCGCGGCGCACTGGGCGCATTGGCGCGCAGGAGGTCGATGATTTGGCGTGGGCCCGGCCCGCCTTCGTTCTGATATTTGCGCGACGGATGCACGCGCAGCGCCTGGCAAAAGTCCTCCTGATGAACCCGGTACGTGTGGGTGGTCTTGGCGAATTCCGCCAGCGCATGCGCCGAATCTGCCGCTTCCGCCGCCTCAGCCGCGGCCTGCGCGGTCATGGCGGCCGAGTCCGGTGCGTTGGACCCCGCATGCATCGCCGCTTCAGCGGCTTTGGCGGCGGCGCGCGCGGCCTGCGCAGCCATCAGGTCTGGGATGCGGACGCGGTCATAGCGCTCCACGACGATCGCGGTCACATCCTCGAAGCGACGGACCTGCGAATTCGCCGTGGGAAGGCCGAGCGCCCGCGCCAAGGCGAGGCAAAGATGCTCGTTCTCGGCGTGACCATCGATGCCCCCGGTGGAGGGTTTCAGAATATGCGTCGTTGGCGTGCGGCCAGACGGCACACCCCAGCGCTGACCGTCGAACAGCAACGCCGTCTTGGGCTGGGCGCCGGCGAGGCTGAATTGCCCAGTATCGCGCGGCGCGCGCCAGGCGCTGGCGTCCGCCTGAAGTGCGCGCAGACGATCGGCGACATCCGCCTCGCTGATCCAGTCCGTCTCCAGCGACGCGGCGTCGGCAAAGGTGGCGCGGCGCTCTGGACTGACGAACTGAACAGCGCCGGCGCAATCCTCTCCGACATGGCTGATCAGCGCGAACGCGTTGCGGGCCGAGACGTGAAACCGCTGCGCCCATCGCATCAGAATGAATTCATTGTCCGGCAACAGCCCCCAGAGAAACGGCTCTATGGCGGCGTGGGGGTGCTGGGCGGCCGCGAGCGGCATGGACAGGGACAGCGGATATGCGCCGGGCGCGCTGCGCCACGCGTCGGCATAGGCGAAACTGAGCCGGCCGCGCTCGTGGCGCACCGTGCCGACGTCCCGGCCATCCAGCAGGACCAGGAGTTCACTCACGGATGATCCCTGCGGCGGGCCGCGGCGACGATGGCGTTGATGTCGGGGCTGACGACTGGCGCGCCGTCGGACATGCCCCTGCCGTCATCCTTGTCCGCAGCGCTGACCGTGATTTCCACTCCCACGGCGGCGAGCGCGCGTAGAATGCGGCCAAGGCCGGCCCCCGGTTTACCCCGCTCGACCTGGTTCACCCAGAGGCGGCTGACGCCGATCTGGTCAGCCAGATCGGCCTGATCGCGTCCGAGCGCCCGCCGCCGATCCTTGATCAGGGCGCCGATTTCGGCAGGTGTTCGAAGGGTGATCCGGGTCATGCAATCGATCGTATTCTTCGAATTATGTATGTAAAAGAATACATTGAGGTATGCAAGTAATAGATTACAAACGGGATGAGCCGTGTCGCCAGGCGCGGTCGAGGCATCATGCGCCCCATTGCCGCAAACTCCGGAGGCGTTCCGCCCCGCCCAATGCTAGAGCCGTGAGCGGTCAACCCCCAACCCCAGGGAGCCTCGCCCAATGCTGGACCCGCGCACCATCGCCGAACTGGCCAACCGGCTGGAGCAATCCGAGCGCGACCGCGTTCAGATCCGCCAGTTCAGCCTCGAGCACCCGGAGATCACCATCGAGGACGCCTATGCCATTCAGCGGGCCTGGATCGGGCTGAAGCTGGCGGCGGGGCGGACGCTGAAGGGTCACAAGATCGGGCTCACCTCGCGGGCCATGCAACGCACCTCCAACATCACCGAGCCGGATTACGGCGCGCTGCTGGACGACATGTTCTTTGATGAATGCTCCGACATCCGCACCGACCGGTTCATCGCGCCGCGGGTGGAGACGGAACTGGCCTTCATCCTCAAGGCGCCGCTCAGCGGCCCGGACTGCAGTATCTTCGACGTGCTCAACGCCACCGACCATGTGGTCCCGGCCATCGAGATCATCGACCAGCGCATCCAGCCGGTGGACCCGGAGAGCGGCCGCACCCGCAAGGTGATGGACACCATCTCCGACAACGCCGCCGGGGCCGGCATCGTGCTGGGAGGGCGGCCCTTCCGCCCCCATGACGTGGACCTGCGCTGGGTGGCGGCGCTCTGCTACCGCAACGGGGTGATCGAGGAGTCCGGGGTGGCCGCCGCCGTGCTCAACCACCCGGCCCGGGGCGTGGCCTGGCTGGCCAACAAGCTGCATCCCTATGGCGAACGGCTGGAGGCCGGCGAGGTGATCCTGGCCGGCTCCTTCACCGCCCCGGTGGCCTGCCGCCCCGGCGACAGCTTCCACTTCGACTATGGGCCCTGCGGCGCTGTGACCTTCCGCTTCGTCTGACCTAACCGTCGAGGTCCAACTCAGCCTCGGCGATGGCGCGGCGGAAGTGCTTGCGGCCCCAGACAATCGTGATCAGGGCGATGGGCACGCAGACCGCCACGGTGATGGCCAGGGCCAGGCCGATCTGGGTTTCGTCGTGCAGGATATATTGGGTGATCGCCGCCGGGATCACCGGCCCGGCCACCGCCCCCACCAGGCTGACCACGATGGTGGTGAAGATCCCCGCCGCGCGGCCGCGGAACTCCCTGGGCGTGGTCAGCTGCACCGCCGCCGAGGCGAAGCCCAGGAAGTTGATCATGGCGAACTTGGCCACCCAGATCAGTCCCAGAAAGACCCACACGTTTCCGGCCAGGAAGGCGGTGATCACCAGGGGCGCCGAGGCGATCAGGGCCCAGAAATAGTAGCGCAGCGGCGCGTCCTTCTGACCGCCGGCGTACATCCGGTCCACCAGCCAGCCGGAGAACAGCATCCCCGCCGCCCCGGCCACGGCGCTGATCAGACCCAGCGCCATGCCATAGTCGGCCGGCCGCCAGTGGAAGAACCGCGACATATAGGCCGGCTGCCAATAGATCATCGCCCCGTTGACGACGTTCATCACCCCGAACACGCCAAAGAAGATCACCCACAGCCGCCAGTTCCGGCGCATGAAGCCGGCGAAGCCGATCCGCGGCCTGGCGGAGGGGCCGTCGGCGACCGCCTGGCGCCGCCGCGCCGGTTCCGGGACCAGGAAGATCAGGAAGGCCAGCAGGATGGTGGGCAATCCGGTCAGCAGGAACACCGACTGCCAGGGCTGCGCGTGGCCGATGAACGGAAACGACATGCCGCCGCGGGTGCTCAGATAGTCCACCGCGGCGCCGCCGATCACCAGGGCCAGGCCGCCGCCGATCACCGAGCCCATGGAATAGACCGACATGGCCTTGGCCAGGTCCTTGCGCGCGAAGCTGTCGCTGATCAGTGAGTGGGCGGCGGGCATCAGCGCCGACTCGCCAAGTCCCACGAACATGCGGGCACCGAACAGGCCCATGAAGCTGGCGGCCAGGCCGCAGGCCGTCTCCGCGGCGCCCCACAGGACCATGCCGCCGCAGATCACCCAGCGGCGAGGAACCCGGTCCACCAGCCAGCCCATGAAGATGCCGAAGGTCGAGTAGGTGCTGGAAAACGCCAGCCCCAGAATCAGGCTGATCTGAACATCGCTGATGTCCAGCTCGGCGCGGATCGGGTCCACCACCATGGATATGGCGTTCCGGTCGATGATCGCCACCGTGTAGTACAGCAGCAGCAGGCCCAGCAGCGCCCAGGCGACGTGCGGCCGTTGGGCGGCGGGCGGGGTCATCTGGCCGGCTGGTGGCCCAGCGCCAGGGAGATGTCCGCCGCCGCGGCCTTCAGTCGCCGCGCCAGCGGTCCGGTGGGGGTGGCGTCGAACAGGTCGGCGGGGCCCAGGGTGGACAGCGCCGCCACGATGCCGTCGCCGAAGTCGAAGATCGGCGCCGACAGGGCGTTGACGGTGGCGTTGAGTCCGCCGGTGGTCCAGCCGACGCCATGGGCGCGAACCTGGGCGAACACCTGGTCCGGGTCGAGCCCGCCGGCGCCGGCCTCGGCCAGTTCGGCGTCCAGCACCGCGCGGCGGGCGTCGGCGGTCAGATAGGCCCCGAACACCCGGCCGGTGGCCGAGGTCAGCAGCGGCAGGACTTCGCCCACCCGGGTGTTGATGGTGATCGGCCGCACGAAGTCCTGCACCCACACCACGGTGGGACCCTGCGCGCCCCAGACGGCCAGCGCCACCGAGTGCTGCAGGGCGGCGCTGATGTCGGCCAGGCGGGCGCTGGCGGTGCGCACCACGTCGAGGCCGCGGATGGAGGCGATGCCGATCCGCCGCGCCAGGGGCCCCAGGCGATAGCGGCCGCTGGCCCCGTCGCGCTCCACCAGCTCGGTGCGCAGGAAGCTGACCAGGTAGCGGTGGGCCTTGGCCGGCGCCAGGTCGGCGGCGGCGGCCAGGGTCTTCAGCATCGGCGGCGGGCCGGCGTAGGTGAGGTCCGCCAGCGCCGCCAGCAGCTGCATGCCGGTCTCGATGGATTGCACGCCGGCCTGTTCCGGCGCGCCGGCGTCAAGGCCCTCGGACGGCCCGTTCAAGAGGCGTCTTGCTTGTGCCGCGCCCGGCGGTCCTGAATCCACTGGATTATCGGAGCCGGGTCGCCGCCGTTGGCCGCCGCCATGGCCTTGACGTCGCTCCAGCTGGCCACATCCTCGCGGGCCTGGGCGGCGTGGGCCTTCCAGTTGGTGACGTTGGCGGTCAACTCCATGCGAATGCCGTTCGGATCGTGGAAATAGACGCTGTAGATGATGCCGTGGTCCACCGGCCCGAGGGTCTCAACGCCCAGGGAAGTCAGTCGCGCCTGCCAGCGATCGACCTCGTCCTTGGAGCCCACGTCCAGGGCGATATGGTTGAAGATATCATAGGCCGGATGGGTGGGCGCCGCAGCGGGGGGCAGGCCCAGGGCTTCGAAGAAGGCGATGGTGGAGCCGTCGGCCAGCTCGAAGAACAGATGCACATAGGGCCACGGATCGCCGGTGGAGGGCACCTTGTCGTCGATGACCGCGCTGATCAGCTCCATCCCCAGCACGCGGGTGTAGAAGTCCACGGTGGCGGCGGTGTCGTGGGTGACATAGGCGGTGTGATGCAGGCTGAGCGGCTTCATGGACGGGGCGCCTGTCGCGGGGCGGTCATGTCGGTTACCCGGATCATCTGGACCTCCGCCGACCGGGACGCGCGAGATTACGGATTGCGCGTCCGAGTACCGAAAAGCATAATTCTGCCGCCAGCGGGTGTCAACGCGCCGGCGCGCAAACAGGAGACGGCAAACTCATGTCCGCCGAACAGGTGCTGATCATCGGCGGCGGTCCCGTGGGCCTGGCCCTGGCGCTCGATCTATCCCGACGCGGGGTCCGCAGCCTGGTGGTGGAGGAAGAGGCCGGCACCGCGCTGGAGCTGCTGGCCAAGGCCGGCACCCTCAATGAGCGGACCATGGAGATCTGCCGCCATTGGGGGATCGCCGAGCGGGTGGCCAATGTGGGCTTCCCCTCCGACCATTCCCGCGACACCGTCTATTGCACCGCGGTGACCGGGTTCGCCCTCGGCCGTTCGCCCATGCCGTCCGCCGACGAGCGGGGCCTGCCGCCGTGGGGCCCGGAGATGCTGCGCAAGTGCCCGCAGCATCTGTTCGACCCGCTGCTGGCCGGGGTGGTGCTGGACCTGGGGGTGGCCGACATCCGCTACGCAACCCGGCTGGCAGGGTTCCGGCAGGACGCCCATGGGGTGACGGCGGACCTGGTGGACGTGGCCAGCGGCGCGCGGACCCAGGTCAAGGCCAGCTGGATGGTCGGCTGCGACGGCGCCCAGAGCGCGGTGCGCGAGGCCCTGGGCATCCCCTTCGAGGGCGAGTTCCTGGACTATTCGGTCAGCGCCATGATCCGCATCCCGGAACTGGACCGGTTCCACCCCTTCGGCCGCGTCGAGCGCTTCCTGCTGGTGGGAACGCAAGGGACCTGGTCCAACCTCACCGCGGTGGACGGCCTGGGCCTGTGGCGGTTCACCCTGGTGGGGTCGGAGGACAAGCTCGACCTGGCCAGCCTCGACCTGGAGGGCATGATCCGCCGCGCCCTCGGCCGCGACGACATCGCCTTCGAGATCCTGCGGGTGCTGCCCTGGAAGCGCAGTCAGTTCTTCGCCGAGCGGTTCGGCGAGGGCCGGGTGTTCCTGGCCGGCGACGCGGCCCACACCACCTCGCCCACCGGCGGCCACGGCCTCAACACCGGCCTGGGCGACGTGTTCACCCTGGGCTGGATGCTGGAGGGCCTGGTGAAGGGCTGGGGCGGCGAGGGCCTGGCCCGGGCCTATGGCGCCGAGCGCCGGCCGGTGGCGGTGCGCAATTCCTCCGGCTCCACCCAGAACTACCGCGCCTGGGTGGACAACAGCGGCCGCGACAGGATCCTCGACGACACCGCCGAGGGCGAGGCGGCGCGCAGGAAGATCGGCGACCAGATGACCGCGGCCCTGGCGGTGGAGTGGCACTCCACCGGGGTGGGCATGGGCTATCGCTATGAGGGCTCACCGCTGATCGTCCCCGACGGCACGCCGGAACCCGCCGACCCCCACGACCACTATGTCCCCACCGCGCGCCCCGGCCACCGCGCGCCCCACGCCTGGCTGGCGGACGGCCGCTCGACCCTCGACCTGTTCGGCAAGGGCTTCGTGCTGCTGCGGCTGGGGGACGATCCGCCGGACGTGGGCGGGCTGGCCGCCGCCGCGGAGCGGTGCGGCCTGCCACTGGAGGTGGTGCGGCTGGACGCACCGGAGATCGCCGCGATCTACCAGCGCCAGCTGGTGCTGGTGCGGCCCGACGGCATGGTCGCCTGGCGCGGCGATACGGTTCCGGCCGATCCGCAGGGCCTCATCGACACGGTGCGGGGATTAATTCGGTGACAGTGCACTTAATTCGACCGCAGCCATTCGGTTCGCCGAGGCAGACCTGAATTTAAGTGCACTGTCACCGAATTTGCAACCCTACC
>CAXNKO010000069.1:0-7837 GCA_964202685.1 Caulobacterales bacterium | reverse complement strand
CACATTCTCCACGGCGGTCATGTTGGGCAACAGGTGGAAGGACTGGAACACCAGCGACACCCGTCCCCGCCGCAGCCGCGCGCGGCCGTCCTCGTCCAGGCGGCCCAGATCCTCACCGAACAGCAGCACCCGGCCGCGGGTCGGCCGCTCCAGCCCCGCCGCCACCGCGATCAGCGACGACTTGCCCGATCCCGACGCCCCGGTGACCGCCACTCGCTCCCCCGCCGCCACCGCGAAGTCCACCCCGCGCAATATCTCCACCGGGCCGGCCGCCGACGGCAAGGTGAGGGTGACGCCCTCCAGGACCAGGGGCGGCCCGCGCGCGGTCGCATCGTACACGTGGGGCCTCGAGGATTGAGCGTGGGCGGGAAGCCCTTACATAGGTCAGTCTCATGTCCGAAGCACCTCCCCTCCCGATCTCGCGCCGCGGGCTGCTCGCCGCCCTCGCCCTGCCCTGGACGGCCGCCGCCGCGTCGGCGAATATCGTCACCGTGCTGGGAGACTCGATCACCGCCGGCTACGGCCTGGCCGCCGCCCAGGCCCTGCCGGTGCAGCTGCAGGCGGCCCTGCGCCGGCTGGGGGTCGCGGCCGTGGTGCGCGGCGCGGGGGTTTCCGGGGACACCAGCGCCGGCGGCCTCGCCCGGGTCGACTGCAGTGTCCAGTCCGACACCGCCATCGGCGTCGTGGCCCTGGGCGGCAACGATCTGCTCAAGGGCCTCGAGCCCGCGCGCACACAGGCCAACCTCGAGCGCATCGTGGCGCGGCTGCAGGCGCGCCGCATCGGCGTGGTGCTGGCCGGCCTGTCGGCGCCCAGGGTGGTGGGGCGCGCCTATGCCCGGGAATTCGACGCGGTGTTCCCGGCGGTGGCCAAGCGGCGGCGCGCGATGCTGTATCCGGACCTGCTGGCCGGCGTGGCGCGAGACCCGCGGCTGAACCAGCGAGACGGCATCCATCCCAACGCCCAGGGGGTGCGGATCATCGCCCTGCGGCTGGCGCCGGTGGTGGCCAGGTCCCTGGCCGCGCGGCGCTGAACGAACGGTTGGTAGGCCGGGTGGGGGTCGAACCCACGACCACTCGATTAAAAGTCGGGTGCTCTACCACTGAGCTACCGGCCCGCAGGCCGGCGCGTAAGGCGCACCGGCGAAGCGGCGCGGACCATATGCGGCGCCCCCTGGCCGCGCAAGGCTCGCCGATCTAAGCTGCGCCCATCCATAAGCCTCAAACAGGATCGATCATGCGCCCGCAAATCGCCACCTGCCTCGCTCTCGCCCTGCTGGCGGGGACCGCGGCCGCCCAGGACTCCGAACGGATCCAGACCACCAAGGACGCCAACGAAGAGAATTTGGCCGGCGCCGTCCAGGCCCCCCTGCGCGACGTCAATGTGGTGCGCACCAAGGTGCCGCCGGTGTTGCTGGAAGCCATGGCCGACCCCTATGGCCGTCCCCGCCGGACCACCTGCACGCAGCTCGCCAGCCTCATCCGCCCCATCGACGAGGCTCTGGGTCCCGACCTCGACACCATCGCGGCCGAGAAGAAAGGCAATATGGCAAAGGGCAAGACCACCGCCATCGGCGCAGTGGCCGGTCTCGCCTCGGACATGATCCCGTTCCGCGGCTTCGTGCGCAAGCTGTCGGGGGCCGAGCAGCACGACAGCTTCGTCCAGTCGGCGATCATCGCCGGCAACGTGCGCCGGGCCTATCTCAAGGGCCTGGGTGAGTCCCGCGGCTGCGGGGCGCCGGCAACGCCGCTGCATCTGCTGGCTGGCGATGCAGAGCTGAAGCCCGCGCCGGCCGCGCCCTAACGCTCGCGCTGACCGGCCAGGAACGCCGCACGGAAGGCGTCGAACCGCTGCTCGGCGATGGCCGCGCGCATGGCCGCCATCAGCGCCTGATAGAAGGCGATGTTGTGCCAGGAGAGCAGCACCTGGCCGAGGATCTCGCCGGACTTCACCAGGTGGTGCAGATAGGCCTTGCTGTAGTCGCGGCTGGCCGGGCAGTCGCTGGCCGCGTCCAGCGGCGTGTCGTCCTCGGCGAAGGGGGCGTTCTTCAAATTGACCGGCCCCGCCCAGGTCCAGGCCTGGCCATGGCGGCCGGAGCGGGTGGGCAGCACGCAGTCGAACATGTCGACGCCGCGCGCCACCGCCTCCACCAGGTCAATCGGCTTGCCGACCCCCATCAGATAGCGGGGCCGATCGGCCGGCAGCAGGCCGGGCGCGTAGTCCAGCACCTCGCACATGGCCGCGTGGCCCTCCCCCACCGCCAGGCCGCCGATGGCGTAGCCGTCGAAGCCGATCTCGGTCAGGCGCTCGGCCGATTCCCGCCGCAGTTCGGGGAAAGTCGAACCCTGCTGGATGCCGAACAGCCCCTGGGTCTGCCGGTCCCCGAACGCCGCCTTGCAGCGCGCCCCCCAGCGGGCGGAAAGCCGCAGCGCCTCGGCCGCCCGGGCCGGTTCCGCCGGCCAGGCGACGCATTCGTCCAGCTGCATGACGATGTCGGCGCCCAGCAGATCGGCCTGAATCTCGATGGAGCGTTCCGGCGACAGCGCATGCCGCGAGCCGTCGATATGGCTCTGAAAGGCCACGCCGTCCTCGGTGACCTTGGCGATATTGGCCAGGCTCATCACCTGGAAGCCGCCGGAATCGGTGAGGATCGGCCCGCCCCAGCCCATGAACCGGTGCAGGCCGCCTAGCCGCGCCACCCGCTCAGCGGTGGGCCGCAGCATCAGGTGATAGGTGTTGCCGAGGATCACGTCGGCGCCGGCCTGGACCACCTGATCCGTGGTCAGCGCCTTGACGGTGGCGGCGGTTCCCACCGGCATGAAGGCCGGGGTGCGGATGTCGCCCCGCGATGTCGCCAGCACCCCCGTGCGGGCCGCCCCGTCGGTGGCGTGGATCTGGAACGGGAAGGCGCTCATCAGGCCCTCCACAGCAGGCAGGCGTCGCCATAGGAATAGAACCGGTAGCCCGCCGCCACCGCATGGGCATAGGCCCCGCGCATGGCCTCCAGGCCGGAAAACGCGCTGACCAGCATGAACAGGGTCGACTTGGGCAGGTGGAAATTGGTCATCAGCCCGTCCGCCGCCCGGAAGCCGTAGCCAGGCGTGATGAAGATCGCTGTCTCGCCCTGGAACGGCCGCACGGTTCCGTCCGGGCCGGCCGCCGACTCCAGCAGCCTGAGCGAGGTGGTGCCGACGCACACGATCCGCCCGCCGCTGGCTCGCGCGGCGTTCACCGCCGCCGCCGCCCCGGCGCTCACCTCCCCCTACTCCGGATGCATCCGATGCTCGGCGACCGCCTCGGTCTTCACCGGCAGGAAGGTGCCGGCGCCCACATGCAGGGTCAGCCGCACCGACCCGACCCCAGCGGCCTGCAGCCGGGCCAGCAGCTCCGGGGTGAAATGCAGCCCCGCCGTGGGCGCCGCCACCGAGCCCGGTTCACGGGCGTAGACGGTCTGATAGTCCACCAGGTCGCGGGCGTCCTCGGCCCGCCGCGCGGCGATATAGGGCGGCAGCGGCATCGCGCCTTGCGCGGCGATGGCGGCGTCCAGGTCGGGACCGGCCAGATCGAAGGCCAGCGTCACCTCGCCGCCCGCCCCCTTGGCCGTGACCGTGGCGTCCAGCGCGCGCCCCAGGCAGGCGCGGTCCTGGGTCGCGCCGAACGAGACCCGGTCGCCCACCGCAAGCCGCTTTCCCGGCCGCATGAAGGCGGTCCACAGCTGCGGCGCGAGCCTTCGGTGCAAGGTGGCCTCCACCGCGACGCTGCTCCCGTCCCGCCGGCGTTGGCCCTTGAGCCGGGCGGCGATCACCCGGGTGTCGTTGAGCACCAGCAGGTCGCCGGGGCGCAGCAGGCCCGGCAGATCGCGCACCTGCCGATCCGCCAAGGGGCCGCCGGCCGGCGCCACCAGCAGGCGCGCCGCATCGCGCGGGCTCACCGGCCTCAGCGCGATACGGTCGGCCGGAAGATCGAAGTCGAAGTCGGACAACTGCATGGAGGCCGGGTGAAGCACACGCCTGGGCGCCTCCGTCAAGTCGCCCGCCGTGCTATCGGATGCGGGAATGAAGACGATTCGAGATATCTTCGCCGCCGTGGTGGGCATCGGCGCCTTCCAGCTTGGCCTGGCCTGCGCCATCGCCGCGGTCGCGGCGCGGGGCGGCCGCACCGACGCCAAGCTCGACGTTCTCGGCCACTTCGCCCCGTTCTGGCTGGCCGGCGGCCTGACCGCGGTGCTGGTCGCGCTGGCGTTCCGGCCCTGGCGGCTGAAGCTGCTGCTCGCCGCGCCCGGGGTGGTGGCGGTGATCGCCGCCGCGTCCCTGGTCGCCCCTGAGTATCTGCGGCCGATGAGCCCGCGCGCGCCCGCCGACGCGCCGGGTCAGATCAAGCTGATCCAGTTCAACGCCTTCTGGCGCAACGGCGACCCCGAGGGCACGGCCCGCTGGATCGCCGACCAGGACGCCGACGTCGTGGTGCTGGAGGAGTCCCGCGAGGACCTGGTCGACGCGGTGCTGCGGCGGCGCCCCTATCATGTGTCGGGCTGGATCGGGCGCAACGTGATCCTGAGCCGCGCCAAGCCGGTCGACACCGACATCCCCTGGCCCCGCCAGGGTCCGCTGGCGGTGATCACCCGCTCCACCTTCGCCAAGGCCGACGGCGGCTTCACGGTGATGGGCGCCCACTACGCCTGGCCCACCGACGGCGAACTGCAATCGGCCCAGGGCCAGGACATCGCCCGGGTGATCGCCCCCTTCGACAAGTCGCGGCTGATCATCGCCGGCGATTTCAACTCCACGCCCTGGTCGTTCGCGCGCCGGCGCGAGGATCGCATGTTCGGGCTGGAGCGCCGCACCCGCGGCCTGGCCACCTGGCCGGCCAAGCCCTTCACGCCCCTGGGCCTGCCGGCCCTGGCCCCGTTCCTGCCCATCGACCACGTCTACGCCGGCCCCGCCTGGCGCACGGTCAGCGTCGAACGCGGGCCGAGACTGGGCTCGGACCACTATCCGGTCATCGTGCGCCTGGCCCTGGCGGACTGAGGCAGGTCAGGAAAGCGCCGCGATCTCCCGCGCGAGGTTGGCGCGCGCCGTGGCCTCGTGCCTCGCCCGGAAGTCGGCGTCGGGGAAGATCATGGGCGCATCGAGAAACTTCCTGAGCACCGCCGCGCGCCCCGGCCGCCAGAACTCGTCTGGAACATGGGCGTATTCCTGGCGGACCTGCCGCGCATAGTTGTCATAGTCGGCCTCGGCGGCCGCCAGTATCGACAGGTCGATGCTGACCAAGACCTCCGCCAGGCGGTCACCCGGTTCGACCTGATGGCCTGCGGTGAGCATTATCAGTCGCGCGACGCTTTCCACCTCCGCTGGGCTCGCACCGAGCGCCGGCAAATCGCGACGCGCCATCTCGGCGCTCTTGGCCTCGTTGTCAGAGCCGCTCGGGTCGTAGACCGCGTCATGCCACCAGATCGCCCAGATCAGAATTCGCCGCTCAGCTTCGCTGAGGCTTGCCCAGGCGGCGAGCTTTTCCAGACAGTCGTCGATATGCCGGCGCGTATGGTAGCGCCGACTCGGTTCGGCATAGAGGGCCTCAAGCGCTGGCGTCACCCGTCCGCCGCCACCTTCGCCGTGACGATCTTGCCCGGGGCCCGCGGCGGCTCGCCCTTGGGCAGGGCGTCGACGTTCTCCATGCCCTCGGTGACCTCCCCCCAGACAGTGTACTGGCCGTCGAGGAAGTTGGCGTTGTCCAGGCAGATGAAGAACTGGCTGTTGGCCGAGTCCGGGTTCGAGGAACGCGCCATGGAGCAGACGGCGCGGCTGTGCGGCGCCTTGGAGAACTCCGCCTTCAGGTTCGGCTTCTCGGAGCCGCCCATGCCGGTGCCAGTGGGGTCGCCGCCCTGGGCCATGAAGCCCGCGATCACCCGGTGGAACACCACCCCGTCGTAGAAACCTTCCCGGGCCAGCTCCTTGATCCGCGACACATGGCCGGGCGCCAGGTCCGGGCGCAGTCGGATGGTGACCACGCCGGTGTCCAGGGTCAGGATTAAGGTGTCTTCTGCTTCGCTCATTACTTCACCTCCGAGGGAACATTGATATCGCACGCGGTGAAGTCGGCGCCCTTGGACGCCCGCACCCACTCGATTTCGGCCTTGAACCACGCGCTCTTGGGATCGATCACCCGCACCTGCGGACGCTCCTTTTCCGGGATGTCGGCCAGAACCCGCAACTTGTCCATCCGGTCCTGCGGTTCAGCCACCGGCTCCCCCACCTTGATGGCCCGCACCACATCCTGGCCGGCGATCACCCGGCCCCAGGCGGTGTAGCGCCTCTCCAGCGAGGCGTAGGTTGCGCGCATCAGGAAGAACTGGCTGTTGGCGGAGTTGGGCTCGCCGCCGCGAGCCATGCCGGCCACCCCCGGGCAAAACAGGCCCCAGGCCGCGACCTTGCCGTCGGCGGTCATCGGCATCAGCATTGAGCTCTGGGTCATCACCGGCAGCGATTTCAGGAAGCCGACCTCGGCCACCCCCTGGTCGGTGACGATGACGATCTCGCTGTCGGCGCCGCGCCGGAAGGTGAACTCCGCCGCCAGGTCCGGTTTTGACGAGCCGCCCATGCCGGTGTTTTCCGGATCCCCGGTCTGATCCATGAAATTCTCCACCACCCTGAAGAAGCTCAGGCCGTCGTAGAACTTCGCCTGGGCCAGCTCGCGCACCCGGGCCACATGGTTGGGCGCCGCCTCGGGGATCATCTCGACGACGATGCGGCCCTTGTTGGTGTCGATCACCAGCACGTTCTGCGCATCCGGCGTGCGCCAGTCCGCCGCTGCGGGCGGGCCCGGCCGGGTGGCGGCCTCTGCCGGCGCGGCCATGAGGAGCAGCAATGCGGCGCCCAGCGCGGTTCTGATCATGGCGTCATCCGTATTCAGCGGTCCCACAAGGCGCCCGCGGCCGATCAGGCCGGCCTGACTTTTTCCAGCAGCCGCGCCAGCACCCGGGGGCTGACGAACTTGGAGGCGTCGCCGCCCAGCTGGGCGATCACCTTCACCAGGCTCGACGAGATCGCCTGGTGCCGGGGGGCGGCGAACAGGAAGATGGTGTCGATGTCTGGCGCCATCTCATGGTTCATGGCGGTCATCTGGTATTCGTACTCGAAGTCCTGCACCGAACGCAGGCCGCGGACGATCACGTCGGCGCCCATCTCGCGGGCGAAATGCACCAGCAGGCCCTCAAAGGGGACCACCTCCACCACGGTGGAGCCCCGCACCAGATCGACTTCCTCCCGGACGATCGCCACCCGCTCGTCGAAGGAGAACATCGGGCCCTTGGAATCGTTGCGGGCGACGCCGATGACCAGCTTGTCGAGCAGCTTGACGGCCCGGCCGATGATGTCGGTGTGACCGTTGGTGAAGGGATCGAACGTCCCTGGATATAGCCCCACACGCGGCATGCGGATTGTTCCCCCCGTTGGCGTTCCCGCCTTTCGCCGGGGTCCGGCGTTCTGGCAAGCCTATTCTTCGCTTGCAACCACGGCGTCGTCGCCGCCAGCCTCGTCCTCATCAGCGGAATCCGCCAGTCGTTCCACCGAGACCACATGCTCGTCCGCCGCGGTGCGGAAAATCACCACGCCTGAGGTGTTGCGGCCGACGATCCGCACCTGGCGGACCGGGGTGCGGATCAGCTGGCCCTGGTCGGTGACCAGCAGGATCTGGTCGTAGTCCTCCACCGGGAAGGCCGCCGCCAGCCGGCCGCCCTTGCGGCTGAGATCCTGGGCCAGCAGCCCCTGCCCGCCCCGCCCGGTGCGGCGGAACTCATAGGCCGAGGTGCGCTTGCCGAAGCCCTCGGTGGAGACGGTGAGG
>CAXNKO010000068.1:0-7976 GCA_964202685.1 Caulobacterales bacterium | reverse complement strand
AGGCCGCCGCGGTGATCGAGCGGGTGGAGGAACTGCTGCGCGACCGCAACCTGGGCCCGTTCCGCGCCGTGCGCATCGAGCCCCTGGGGGCGGAGTCCACCTATGGCGCCCAGGCCCGCACCCGCGACACCCGCGAGGTGGTCTGCAAGATCGGCGTCGAGCACGAGGACCGCGCCGCCCTCGACGTGTTCATGCGCGAGATCGAATCGCCGTCCACCTCCATGTCGGTGGGCACCACCGGCTGGTTCGGCTCAAGGCCGGCGGCGGCCCCGGTGGTCAGGATCCATTCCTATCTGATCGACCGGGCCACGGTTCCGGTGCGCATCGACCTGGACGGCCGCACCCTGGCCTCGCAGCCCGCGCCCGTGACCCCCGGACCCGCCCCCGCGCCGCTGCCCGCCGGCCCGGTGGCCGGCCCCGCCGCCGGCGAGATGGTGATGACCCCGCTGATTGCCCTGGCCTGGGCCCGCTCCGGCGACAAGGGCGACGCCTTCAACATTGGCGTCATCGCCCGGCGGCCCGAGTTCATGCCCTACATCCGCGCCGCCCTCACCGAGGATGCCGTCGGGGCGTTCTTCGCCCATGAGTTCGAAGGCGCCGCCAACCCGACGATCCGCCGCTACGAGGTTCCGGGCCTGGGCGCGCTCAACTTCCACCTGATGCAGTCCCTGGGCGGCGGCCAGATGGCCACCCTGCGCCTTGACGCGCTGGCCAAGGGCAAGGGCCAGCAGCTGCTGGACATGAAGATCCCGGTTCCGGCGGCGCTGATGGCGGCGGCGGGATAGGGCGAGGCGCCCCGTCAGTGCCCGCCGGCGGCCTCGGTCACCCCCGGCGTCGCGGGTCCGTGGTCGCCGGCCTTGGCCATCACGAAGCGGCGGTCGCAGTAGGGGCACTCCACGAAGGCGGCGTCGCCCATCTCCAGCCACACCCGCGGGTGGCCGAGCGCGCCGCCGACGCCGTCGCAGGCGATGCGGTGGGAGTGAACGGCGACGATCTCGGGGGCGGACGGGGTCGGGGCGGTCATCTTCACCTCATGGGCCACGGCGGCTTGGCTGACGCGCGGCGGAGGCCTAGGTATGCGACGCGGGCTTTCCCCGTCAATCGACTGAGCGGGTGAATGGACCTTCCTGACGACGCCATCGAGGCCAAGGGTCTGGTCAAGACCTACGCGGCCACCAAGACCACCCCGGAAATCCAGGCGCTGAGGGGCGTCGACCTGGTGATTCCGCGCGGTTCGATCTTTGGCCTGCTGGGTCCCAACGGGGCGGGCAAGTCCACCTTCATCAACATCCTGGCCGGTCTGTGCCGCAAGACCTCGGGCACGGTGAAGATCTGGGACCGGGACATCGACGCCCGGCCCCGGGACGCGCGGGCCGCCATCGGGGTGGTGCCGCAGGAGATCGCCGCCGACCCCTTCTTCACCCCGCGGGAGTCCCTGGAGGTGCAGGCCGGCATGTACGGCGTGCCCAGGGCCGAGCGGCGCACCGACGAACTGCTGGCGGCGCTGGGCCTGGCCGACAAGGCCAACGCCTATGTGCGCCAGCTCTCCGGCGGCATGAAGCGCCGGCTGATGGTGGCCAAGGCCATGACCCACAATCCGCCGGTGCTGATCCTCGACGAGCCCACCGCCGGCGTCGACGTGGAGCTGCGCCGCCAGCTTTGGAACTATGTGCTGGAGCTGAACCGCAAGGGGGTGACCATCGTGCTCACCACCCACTATCTGGAGGAGGCCCAGGCGCTCTGCGACCAGATCGCCATCATCAACCGCGGTCAGCTGGTGGCCTGCGAGCCCACCAGCCAGCTGCTGCAGCGCATCGACACCCGCAACGTGGTGGTCACCCCGGCCGAACCCATCGCCGCGCCGCCGCACCTGGAGGGATTCGAGACCCGGTCCCGCCCGGAGGGGGCTTTCGCGGTGACCTATCGCACCGGCCAGTCCAGCGTCGAACAGGTGCTGGCCGCGGTGCGCGCCGCCGGCCTGCACATCGCCGACGTGGTCACCGAGGATCCCAGCCTGGAGGACGTGTTCCTGTCACTCACCTACCACGCCCCGGAGCCGGCGCCCGAAACCGTCGCCCCGTGACCCGCGCCGTTTGCAGCGCCGCCCGCTTTCCGCTAGACACCGCCGTCCGCTAACCGCACCCGTAGCTCAGCTGGATAGAGCGTTGCCCTCCGAAGGCAAAGGTCACACGTTCGAATCGTGTCGGGTGCGCCAGCGATTTCATCCTCGAGCGGCGCTGGGCCGCGGTCAGAACGTGCGGCAATACTCCCATCTGTGACCGTCGGGATCGAGGATGTAGAAGAATTCGGCGTCCAGCCCGATCCGCAGGCCGTTCTCATCGACGTTGAAGTTCGGCCGCGGGCTGTCGTCGAACACCGCCCCGCGCCGGGCAAGCTCGCGCCGCACCTCCACCAGCGGCTGGCGGGTCATCAGCGCCATGCCCACTGACTGGGTCTGGCCCATCGGCGCCTCCGATGACCGCGGCAGCAGCCAGACCTTGACCCCACCGACCCGGAAACAGGCCATCTGCACCGCGCCGCCGTCCAGGGCCCGGTCGACGCCCTGGTAGATCGGCGGCGCGCCGAACATGCGTGCGTACCAGTCGATGGACGCGGCCAGATCACCCACCCGCAGGTTGAGGTCGAGCTTGGCGTTGGATGGGTCGATGGTCATGGCGTGTCCCCAGGATGGCGCGGCTGTTCCGGCGGCCTCGGCCGGAGGTCGCCTAGAACGGCCTACGCCCCCGCCGGTCCGGCCTCGCCCAGGGCCAGGGCGGCGTCATGGTCGGTGGTGCGGCCGGCCAGCCAGAACAGGCCCGCCGCCAGCGTCCAGGACACCGGCACGAACAGCATGGTGTAGCGGATGGCGCCGTCGCCATAGGTGGCCTTCAGCGCGTCGTTGAGGCCGCCGATGACCAGCGGCCCCAGGCTGCCGCCGACGCCCAGGATGCAGAACATCATCACCGCGGTCATGAAGCCGCGCATGGCCGGGCGCACCACGCCCAGGCCGGCGGTGATCGAGCCGGTGGTCGCCCCGCCGGCCAGGATGGCGATCATGAACAGGCCGAACACCGCCAGGTTGGTGGAGCCCAGGATGACCATCAGCACGAAGGGCACGCCGGCCAGCAGGCAGCCGGTGCACCAATAGGCGCGCCAGCGCTCCCCCTTCTTGGCCAGGAAATCGCTGCCCAGGCCGGCGATGATCTGGGCGGCCACCCCGCCCAGCATCACCGACAGGCCGAACAGGCCGGCGGCCTCGGCGTTGGTCATGCCGTGGATCCGCACGAAAAAGGCCGTCGACCAGGCCAGGAAGCCCATGAAGCCGATCTGCAGGATCAGCTTGGCGCCCAGGAGCCGCGGGATGGTCTTCACGCTGGCGAGATATTTCAGGCTCTTCCAGACGCCCTCATTCGGAATTTTCGCCGCGGCGCGGCCTTCGAACGCCCCGCGGGTCGGCTCCGGCAGGGTGAGGAACACCAGCAGGGCCACCGCGACACCGGGAAGCCCCAGGGCCAGGAACGCCACGCGCCAGCCGTAGTCCTCGGCCAGCCGGCCCGCCAGCCAGGAGCCGGCGCCGATTCCCAGCGAGGACCCCATATAGATGCTGCCCACGGCGATGCCCCGCCGGCTCTGGGCATAGAGATCGCCGACCAGGGACAGGATGGCCGGCTGGTGGCCGGCTTCCCCCGCCGCCACGCCGACGCGGGCGAGCATCAGGGTGAGATAGGAGCTTGCCGCGCCGCACAGCGCGGTCATCACGCTCCAGAAGCCCACCGCCAGGGCGATCAGGTTGCGCCGGTTGCCCCGGTCGGCGGCCCAGCCGAGCGGCAGGGCGACGGTGGCGTAAACCAGCGAAAACGCCGTGCCCGACAGCAGTCCCATCATGCTGTCGCTGACCTGCAGCTCGTCCTGGATGGGGATCAGCAGCACGTTGAGGATGTTGCGATCGGCGGACGCCAGCAGGGTCACCAGGGCCAGGATGAAGGTGATGTAGCAGGTGTAGAGGGGGGAATAGGCGCCCGCCGGGGCGGCGGCCTCGGTGACGGGGCCGTGATCTGTGGTGACCGCCATCAGCCGGCCCCCCCGACAAGGCGGCGCGCACGCCGGTCAGCAGGCGCGAGCCTGAGCGTTCTTCCCATGTCACCGTCCTCATCGCGGGCCGTTGGGGACAGCATTCGTGGCGGAGGCCGCGAAGTCAATCGCGCGGATGTTGCGCGCGCCGGTTCAGAACCGCACTGTTACCCCGCCGAACGCCGAGCGGCCGTCACCGGGCCAGTAGGCCGCCGTGGCGGGCGAGGCGGCGATCGCGGCCTGGACATTGGAGACATAGGCCTTGTCGGCGAGATTGCGCACGTCGAGGAACACCGAAACCCGGCGGCTCAGCGCCCAGCCGGCGTTCAGGTTGAGCACCGCATAGGCGCGCGCGCGGGTGGCGTTGCGATAGTCGACCCAGATGTCGGCGGCCGACCACTCCAGCGACGGGGCCACGAACCAGCCGGCGGGGTGCTCGTAACGCAGCTCGGCGCGGTAGAAGTGCTTTGGCGCGATGGGCAGGCGGTTGTCGCCATACTGGGCGTCGCCGTCGAAGCGGAAGTCGGAGAGGGTGTAGGTCTGGCGCAGACGCCAGCCCCTGGCCATGCGCCAGTCCAGGGCCGCCTCCAGCCCCTGGTGGGTGGTCCTGTCGGCGTTGAAGGTGGCGGCCGGAACCCCGGGCGCCACAGTGTACTGCAGCATCTCGCCGTCGAGCCGCGCCCGGTAGATGGCCAGATCCCAGGTGAACGCCCCGCGCCGGCCCCGCGCCCCGGCCTCCGCCGTCCAGGCCCGCTGCGGCCGCACCGGGGCGAGGCCGGCGTTGGTGGGCGACAGGGATGCGAAGTTCGGGGGCTCCACCGACCTGGTCAGATTGGCGAACAGCTGCGCGCCGCTTTCGTCCTCCCACAACAGGCCGGCCCGGGGCGCGACCCAGTCGTAGGAGGTCCTGGCCGTGAGATTGAAGCTGGTCGGGACGCCGGGCACGGCGAAGCTTCGGTAGTCGCGGCTGGCGGTTCCCCAGGTGGCGCCGCCGATCACCACCAGCCGCTCGGTCACGAACAGCCGCCCCTCGCCGAACAGGTCCGCGGCCCGGGCGTTCTGCAGCGACAGGGATTGCAGCGCCCCGCGCGCGCCCTGCCGATTGAGGTAGAAGGCGGAGTCCAGGTCGCCCTTGCGCAGCCAGGCCCCGGCGTAGCCGTCGGCGCGTCGGCCGCCGATCTCGCCCTGCCAGCGCAGGCGGGCGAAGGCGCCGTAGTTGCGGCTCTGCTGGTCGATGACCTGGAAGATCGGGTGGTCGAGGTCCTTCCAGGCCGCATGGACGGCGGCCTCGACCACCGTGGCCTCATTCAGCCGCCAGGTCGTCCTGAGCGAGGCGCGCAGGCCCCGCTGATTGCGGCCCTGGTCGTTGGCGTAGTTCGCCGGCGCGGGCTGGCGGGGGTTCTGCCGCACCTGGGCCAGGGTCAGGGCGCCGGGGATTTCCTGGTTGATGTTGGCGCCGTTGATGATCAGCCGCACCTCGCGGTCCTCGCCGAACGACCGGCCGAGGTTCAGCGCCCCGAACTGGATGTTCTGCTGGCTTTGCGGCCGCCAGCCCTGGCCGGTCTGGTTAGTGGCGGCGGCGAACAGGTCCCAGTCGCCGGCCTGGCGGGCGAGCTGGAGGTTCTGGCGGGCCATGCCGAAGCCGCCGCCGTCGACACGGATCTGATTGTCGAACACCGCCGTGCGGCCATTGGGGGTGACCAGGTTGATCGCCCCGCCCAGCAGGGCGCCGCCGAAGCGCAGCGCATTGCCGCCGCGATAGACCTCGACAAGCCGGGTCAGCAGCGGATCGACCGCCTGGCTGTCGCCATAGCCGTCGGCCTCGTTGAGCGGCACGCCGTCCTGGGCGATCAGCAGACCCCGGTTGTGGCTGGCGGCGCCGAGGCCCGAGCCACGGATGGAGATGCGGATGTCGCCGCCCCACTTGCGCTGCGCATAGACGCCGGGGGCGTCACGCAGCATGTCGTCGAGGGCCAGCGAGAAGCGCTTGGCGTAGGACTCCTGGGAGATCACCGAGACCGCGCCTGGGGTCTCGGAAAGCCGCTGGCGCGCGGCGCCGACCACGGCCGGATCCTCCGGGTTCGGCCGGGCGGTGACGATCACCGAGTCGACGATGCGGATGAGCTCCTGGGCCTGGCCCACGGTGGGCCAAAGCGCCAGGACGGCCGCGGCAGCGGCGAGTTTCGAAAATTGCATAACCGGATTCCCGATGCGCCGGCGCTGGGCGCGCGGCGTCTGGACGCGGAATGGCGGCCAGACCCTGTCCCGTCTGGCTTGAATCAAGCCAGACGGGATAAACAGGGTCGTCACTTAGAGTGAGAGCCCTTCTTGCCCACTCACGTTGATCCATCGTGAGCGCGAAGGGCTCGAGGGGCCGCGGCGGCTTCAGGCGTTCAGGGTCGGGGGGGCTCGGCCTGGCGGCGGCGGGGCGGCCAGGCCGCGGCCCGGCGTCAGGTCGGCGTGTTCGGCGGCGGGCGGGGCGAAATAGCTGACGAAGGCCGCGGGCGCCGGGGCTTTCAGGTCCGCCGCCGTCAGCCCCTGGCCGTGGCCGGCGAAGGCGCAGGGCGCGTCATGAGCGGGCTTTTCGGACGGGGCGTGGTCGCCCGATTCCGCCGCCACGGCGCCCTGGGCGGTGCAGATGACGATCGCCACCCCTAGCCCCGCGGCGGGCGTCGGCGCGGGCATGAATCCCGCCGGGATTAGCACCCGCACGAACAGCGCCAACGCCGCCAGGGTCAGCATGACCTGGCGCCAGGAAGCGGGTGGGGGAGTCGTCGTCAACACCGCCGCCCGATAGCAGCGTTTGGCGCGCTTGCCTACAGCGCCCGCACCGGGTCGGTCCCGTCGAACGCCCGGTGGGCGGCCTTCATCACTTCGAAGCCCGCCAGGGTCGCGGCGGGCGGGACCATGCACTCGATCATCGGCAAGTCGGGCGAGGCGGACGCGGCGTAGAAGATGCGGATCTCCTCACCCTCGATCTCCTGCACCACCTTGTAGCCCACCGACTCGCAGCGGGCGCGGGCGGCGGCTAGGTCGGGGACCACCACCCCCAGGTGGTGGACGCCCTCGCGCCCGGCGTCCAGCCAGTCGCGGTAGACCGACGGGTCATCGTCGAGCTGACGGATCAGCTCGATCTGCACGTCGCCCCAATAGCCCAGCAGCACGTCGATGGTGGTGCCCACCGGGCGGCCCCGGTAGATGGACACCGGGAACTTGCGGTTCTCCAGCTTGAAGAACGGCCCCGCCCCCAGGGTCAGCCAATGGTCGCGGGCCGCCTCGAAGTCGCGGGGCACGAAGGCCATCTGGATGGCCTGGCCGAAGTTGGTGCTGATCATCTGACGTCTCCGGCTGGCGCGCGGCCCCGATTGCAGGGATGTTACGGCCTTTGGACCGGCGGGTGGAAGAGGAAGACGGGCCCATGTCGCGATTCAATGGGGTGCATCACCTGTCCATGTCGGTGCCCAGCCTGGCGGCGGCGCGGGCCTTCTATGTGGAGCTGATGGGGTTTTCCGAGGTGTTCGACTACGCCTGGTCGGGCTCGCGGGCCATGGACGAGCTCACCGGCCTGGCCGGCTCGGCGGGCCGGATGATGTTCCTGGACGCCGGCAACCTGCTGCTGGAGGTGTTCGAGTACGAGAGCCCGACGCCGCAGGCGGTCCGCCCCGACGGCGACGTGCGCCACTTCGGCTACACCCACCTGTGCCTCGATGTGGACGACGCCGTGGCCGCCTACGAGCGGCTGAAGGCGGCGGGCGTGCGGTTCCACTCGGCGCCCATGGTCAGCGAACCCCCGAAGACATCCGGGTTACACCCACCTCTGCTGGATGGGATTTTCTTCATTTTGCTGCCCGCCAGATGCTGGGTGGGGAAAGATGGTCGTTCGAGACCGGCGAGAACGAGCTGGC
>CAXNKO010000067.1:0-8087 GCA_964202685.1 Caulobacterales bacterium | reverse complement strand
CGTCACCTTGACGCGCCCGTCGCGCCGGGTCTGCTTGTTGAGCGCGTAGACCGCCGCCTCGTCGCCGTTGACGATCAGCCCCACCACCTCGATCTTCATCGTGGCGCCGAAGGTCGCGCACATGTCCTCCAGCGCCTTCCAGCCGTCGGTGAGGATGCTGCGGCCGACATATTCCAGCACCAGGCCCTGCGGCGCCACCGACCTGAACAGCCCCACCAGCTCCGCGAACCGCCCCTCGTTCCACAATTCATATTGGCTGCGGACGAAGTCTTCGAGCTGTTGCGGAGTCAAGGCCTGGTCCATTCTCACGCCCCGATGTAGGCGATCGCCAGGTCGGCGGCCTTGCGGCCGGTATGGGCGCAGGCCTGGGTGCCGCCATCCCCGTAGGCGATGACCGCATCGCCCACGTTCCACAGGTTCCGCACCGGCGTCTCCTGCGGCATGGAATAGCCTGGGCAGGTGCGCGAGGCCGGCCAGTCTCCGGTCATCGGCGTGGCCGCCAGCACCCGGGCGTCGGCGAACCCGGGGTATTCCCGCTTCAGTTCCGCCAGGGCGGCGTCGATCTCAACCTGGGGATCGAAGGCTTCGGAGCTGTGCTTGGGAACAGCATAGGCGACGTACAGGCGCCACCCCTCCGGCGCCAGCTCCGGGCAGGTGGCGGTCAGGTCCCCCACCAGGCAAAGCCGCTCGGTATTGGCCAGGGTGATCAGCGCCGGGGTTTCGAGAATCTGCCGCTGCGAGCCCAGATAGAAGTTGAACATGCTGGTCGGCCGGATGGTCTGCGCCGCCTGCGCCACATAATCGGCGCCCATGGCCGCCTCACCCGCCAGGCGGATCGTCGCCGTCACCCCGGTGTCGCTGATCACCGTGCGCGCGGTGACCGTGGTTTCCACGCCGCCGGTCTCGATCACCACCCCGGTGGCGGCGCCGTTGTCGATGAGAATCCGCGTCGCCCGGGTGGCAAGACGGATCTCCCCGCCCTTGCCGCGGATCGCGCCGGCCAGGTCGTTCCAGATGCCGATGGTGCCGCGGGGGCAGAAGCCGAATGGGGTGGAGGCGCTCTTGCCGAAGAAGGCCAGAAAGGCGTGGGCCGGAAGCTCCTCGGGGTTGGCGGAAAACAGCACGGCGCACAGGTTGCGGAACAGGCCGTGCACGGTCTTGTTGCGGGTGAACCCGTTCAGCCACGCCTTGGTGGAGAGCTGGGCGTCCGGCAGGTCGCCGCGGCGGGCGTCGGCGAACTTGGCCCCGATCTTGGCCGCGCTCTTGGTCAGTCCGCCCAGCAACAGGCCCAGCCCGCCCTTCTCCGAATCGACGATCTTGCCATCCACCCGGAACACCGTGCGCGGCTGCGGCACGCGCACGTCATAGGCCAGGCCGCTGTCGGTCAGGATCTGCTCGAACATGCCGCCGCGTTTCAGGGCGATGGCGCCGGCGTTGATGGTGAAGCCGTCCACGTCATAGGACGTCGCGCGCCCGCCCACCCGATCGTGGTCGTCCACCACCAGCACGGACTTGCCGGCGTTCACCAGGCAGGCGGCGGCGAACAGCCCTCCGGCCCCCGCCCCGATGACGACGGCATCGTATTGATCCACGCGATCCTCCAAGGTTGCGGCTTGACCTGTTTTTGTCAGGCCCCCGGAGGTTGATATCCGATCTCTGGCGGTGGCGGTAGCAGCACGGCGGCGGCGGCGTTCGCGTGCGCCGGTCTGGACCAAGCGGGGTGGCGTCTGGCATCAGGATGTTGTCAGTCTAGCCCGATCAAGCCCAGGCGCCCCGGACCCGCGCGCCGGCGTCAACAACAGGAGCCCCCATGGCCTACCGTCCGATCCCCGAGCTCGTCATCAACAAGGACGGCCCCGTCGCCATCGTCACGATGAACAATCCCGCCATGCTCAACGCCTTCAGCGACGACATGCATGAGGGCATGCAGGACATCTGGCGCCATCTGGAGCTGGACCGCGAGGTGCGCACCATCGTGCTCACCGGCGAGGGCCGCGCCTTCAGCGCCGGCGGCAATATCCCCGGCTTCATCCGCTCCTACGAAGACCCGGTGCATCGCCGCGAGTCCATGCGCGGCGCCATGCGGCTGCTCAACGCCATGCTGGAGTGCCCCAAGCCGGTCATCGCCGCGGTCAATGGCCCGGCCGTGGGGCTGGGCTGTTCGGTGGCGGTCTCCTGCGACATCGTCCTGATCGCCGAGTCCACCTACATGTCCGACCCGCACGTGGATATTGGCCTGGTGGCCGGCGACGGCGGCGCGGTGCAGTGGCCTTCGATGATGAGCATCCTCAAGGCCAAATACTATCTGATGACCGGCGACCGCATTCCCGCCGCCGACTGCGTGGCGCTGGGCCTGGCCAACAAGGTCATCCCCGACGCCAAGTTGATGGAGGAGGCGGTGGCGCTGGCCCAACGCCTGGCCGCCAAGCCCCAGCAGGCGCTGGAGGAGACCAAACGCGCGCTCAACCTCCACCTCCAGGCCGCCATGCTCCGCGTCGGCCCCTTCGCCGCCGCCGCCGAGCAGGAGTCCTTCAGCACCGACGACGTGCGCAAGACCATCGAGAAGTTCACCAAGAAGTAGGGGCCGGCGGACGGCCTTGGACAGCGGGCGCTGTGGGGATGCGTAAACTGTAGCTCGCAAGCGTATGACGGAGGTCGAAAATGACAAATAGGCACATGGGCTCGGGGATCGACGACCTTCTGAGAGCGGAGGGCGTGCTCGAGGAGTTTCAAGCCCGCGCTGTCAAGGAAGTCATCGCCTGGCAACTCGACCAGACAATGAAGGACCAGCACCTGAGCAAGCGAAAGTTGGCGGCGTTGATGCACACCAGCCGCACGCAGGTTGACCGCGTGCTCGACCCGAAGAACGGAAACGTCACTCTCGAGACGCTACAGCGCGCCGCCGCCGTTCTTGGCCGAAAGGTGCAAATCGAACTGATTTGATGGGTCCGCGGGGGGGCCAGGTGACAGGAAATCCTGTGGGGGTCACTCCACTGGATTCACAAACGAAGCGCAACGCTCGCTGGCCGGGACGGGGGCGCTCTTGGCCATGCTCACGGCCCAGCCCTATTCCTGCGGCAGGCGCATCAGGCTGGCGATGTTGTTTTTCTGGATCGCCGTCGAGCCGCCGAAGATCGGCAGCACCAGGGCGTCACGCACATAGCGCTCCATGTTGAAGCCCTCGGCGTAGCCATAGGCGCCCAGCACCGTCTGGCAGTCGATCACCACGCCCCGAACGGTCTCGGAGATGTAGAGCTTGGTCATCGAGGTCTGCACCGCGCTGGGCAGGCCCTGGTCCAGCAGCTCGGCCGAGTGGGCCAGCATCAGCCGGCAGGTCTGCATCCGGGTCTGGGCGTCGGCCAGCAGGTGGCGCACCGCCTGGTGGCCGCAGATGCGCTTGCCGAACTGCACCCGCTCCTGGCTGTAGGCCCAGGCCTCCTCCACCGCCGCCTCGCCCAGGCCCACCGCCATGGCCGAGGGCTGCAGCTTCTCCACCTCCAGGGTCGGCCCGGCCAGTTGCGACCAGCCCTGGTTCCAGCGCTCCTCGCCGCCGAGGATGTTCTCGGCGGGGATTTCGACGTTGTCGAACACCACGTCGTTGGTGGGCACGCCGCGCAGGCCCATGGTGGGGATCTTGCTCATGCTGACGCCTGGCGCGTCGGTGGGGATCAGCAGGAACGACAGGTTGCGCCGCCGGTCCTCCACCGGGCCGCTGCGCACCAGGGCGTAGATATAGTCCGACACCTGGGCGCCGGTGCACCAGCGCTTGGCGCCATTGACCACCACGGTGTCCCCATGCCGCTCGGCGCGGGTCTCCACCGCCGCCAGGTCGGCGCCCACATTGGGCTCCGACAGACCCAGCGCGAACATCAGCTGGCCCGCCGCCACCTTGGGCAACAGCTCGGCCTTCTGCCGCGCCGAGCCCTGTTCGGTGAGGTTTAGCCCCGCGTAGCCCGCGCACTGCACATAGAGGCCGCCCAGCCCCATGCTGCGCTTGGAGATCTCCTGGATCACCATCAACAGGCCGTTGACGTTCTTGCCCACCCCGCCATAGGCCTCGTCCACCGCCAGACCACAGACCCCCAGCTCGGCCAGCGGCAGCAGCAGGTCCCGCGGAATGTGATCGGCCTTGTCCCAGGCCCGCACGGTCTCCACCGGCGCGATGTCGTCCAGCAGCCGGCGCAGGCTGTCGCGCAGCATCTCCAGGTCGTCGCTGAGTGTCAGCATGGCCATCCTTCCGCCTGTCCCGGCCCATTGATAGCGCCCCGCGCCGATCGAAGTCCAACCGCGCGCCAACCCGCTTGGATCGCGGCCCACCCCGCGCCATAGTGCAGGGCTTCGCAGGCAGGTCGGGAGGCGGTGTGGCTGACAGGTTCCCCAGGGGAAAAACCGCCATCGTCGGCGCCGCCACCTATGGGATCGGCGAGGCGCCGGGCATGACCCCCAACGACATGGCCGCCATGGCCGTGCTGGGCGCCCTGGCCCAGGCGCGCACGCCGCTGGCCGACGTCGACGCCCTGTTCGTCTGCACCTCGAACGACGCCCTGTCCGGCCTCGGCGTGTCGGAATACCTCGGCATCCGGCCCAGGTTCACCGACAACAACCGCACCGGCGGCTCGGCGTTCATGAGCCACGCCATCGGCGCCGCCCTGGCGCTGGACGCCGGCTATTGCGACGTGGCGGTGGTGGTCCACTCCAGCAACCAGCGCTCGGCGGGGGGGCTGGTGTCCATGCGCCTGGCCTCGCCCTATGAACTCCCCTACCGGCCGATGAACCCGCTGTCCTCCTATGCCCTGGCCGCCTCGCGCCACATGCATCAGTACGGGACCACCCGCGAACAGCTGGCCGAGGTGGCGGTGGCCGCCCGCGCCTGGGCCAATCTCAATCCCGAGGCCTTCGCCCGCGGCCCGCTCAGCCTCGACGACGTGCTGGCCTCGCGCATGGTCTCCAGCCCGCTCACCGTGCGCGACTGCTGCCTGGTCACCGACGGGGCCGCGGCCATCGTCATGACCCGCGCCGACCGCGCCCGGGACTTCACCGACCGCCCGGTCTATCTACTCGGCGGCGCGGCGGAGACCTGGCACGCCGACATCGCCCAGATGCCCGACCTCACCGCCACCGCCGCCGCGCAGTCCGGCCGCCGCGCCTACGCCATGGCCGGCGTCGGGCCCGGCGACATCGACGTCGTCCAGCTCTATGACGCCTTCACCATCAACACGATCCTGTTCCTGGAGGACCTGGGCTTCTGCCCCAAGGGCGAGGGCGGGCGCTTCGTGTCCGGCGGCGCCATCGGCCCGGGCGGCAAGTTGCCGGTCAACACCAACGGCGGCGGCCTCTCCTACTGCCACCCGGGCATGTATGGCCTGCTGGCCATCGTCGAGGCCGCCCGGCAGCTGCGCGGCGAAGGCGGCGAGCGCCAGATCCCCGGCGCCGAACTGGCGCTGGCCCATGGCAACGGCGGCACCCTCTCCAGCCAGGCCACCCTGGTGCTCGCAACCGGAGCCGCCCTGTGACCACCCTGCGCGACATGATCGAGCGCAACGCGCGCTGGTACGGCGATCAGCTGGCCTACCGGTGCGACGGCGCCCGCGTCACCCACCGCCAGTTCCGCGACCAGGCCAACCGCATCGCCTCGGCGCTCTACGCTCTCGGCGTGCGATCCCAGGACCGGGTCGCCATCCTGTCGATGAACTCGGTGGAGTTCGCGCTCGCCTACGGCGCCTGCGAGGCCCACGGCCTGATCGCCGCCACGGTCAACTTCCGCCTGGCGCCCCCGGAGATGGCTTACGTCATCCAGGACGGCGCCGCCGAGGTGCTGATCTTCGAGGCCGAGTTCACCGGCCACATCGATCAGATCCGCGCCGAGCTCACCGCCGTGCGCGACTATGTCTGCATCGGCGATGCGCCCGCCTGGGCGACGCCGTGGGACGATTTCGTCGCCTCGGGCGATCCCGCCGGCCCGCCGCTGCCCGCGCCCACCGCAGCCGACCTCGCCTATCTGATCTACACCAGCGGCACCACCGGCCGGCCCAAGGGCTGCGCGCTCCCCCAGTCGGCCGAGGTCGCCACCGCCGCCATGATCGGCGCGGCCATGGGCCTGGGCTCCGAGGACCGCACCCTGTTGATGATGCCGCTATTCCACATCGGCGCGAAATCCATCGCGCTGGCCCAGCAATGGGTGGGCGGGGCGGTGCATCTGCACCGCAAGTTCGATGCGGTGGAGGTGCTGCGCGCCATCGATGCGGACAGGATCACCGCCACCCACATGGCCCCGGTTCTGGTCCAGGGCCTGTTGGAGGCGCCCGGCCGCGAGCGGTTCGACATCGGCTCCCTGCGCACCGTGCTCTATTCCGCCGCCGCCATGCCCCCTTCGCTGCTGCGCGAGGCGCTGGGCGTGTTCGGCCCGATCTTCCAGCAGATGTACGGCCAGACCGAGGGCGTCGGCACCGTGCTGCCCATCGGCGGCCATCAGCCGGACGGCGACGCCAAGGCCCAGCGCCGGCTCACCTCCATCGGCCACCCGCTGATCGGCTGCGCGTTCTCCATCCGCGACGACGAGAACCAGGCCCTGCCCCCGGAGTCCATCGGCGAGATCTGCCTGCGCGGCCCGGCGATGATGACCGGCTACTGGAACAACAGCGCCGCCAGCCTCACCACCCTCGCCGGCGGCTGGCTGCACACCGGCGACGTCGGCGTGATGGACGAGGACGGCTACATCTACCTCATCGACCGCAAGAAGGACGTGATCATCTCCGGCGGTGAGAACATCTACTCCCGCGAGGTGGAGGAGGCCCTGGTCGCCCACCCGGACATCGCCGCCGCCGCGGTGATCGGCGCCCCCGACCCCAAATGGGGCGAGATCGTCTGCGCCATCGTCGTCCCCCGCCCGGGCGCCGCCCTGACCGAAGCCGACATCGAGGCCCACTGCCGCACCCTGATCGCCGGCTACAAACGCCCCCGCAAACTGATCTTCGCCGACGAACTGCCGCTGCTGCCCAGCGGCAAGATCAACAAGCCGGTGCTGCGCGCGGCCTATGCCAAATAGGGGATGGCAGGCAGACGCGCCGCCAGGGGATTTAGCGCCGGAGCTTCCCTCAGCGGCGTTAGCGGTTACGGGTACGGTGACAGTAGCAATAACCCCTAAACTCCCCCCGCTCCCTTCGCCGCCGGCCCGCGCTTGCGGGGGGCGAGCGCCATGCCGGTCCTGGCCTCCATCGCCGCGATCCACGCCGGCGCCCCCACCGGGCGGCCCACCAGCTCGGCCTTGCGCAGCGGGCCATAGGCCGCGGCCTCGTCGAAGGCCTCGTCCAGGAACCCCGCGAAGTCGCCCACCCGCGCCAGCGCCGGCGCCACGTCCACCACCGCGTCGCTCTTCCCCGCCAGCAGCGCCGCCGTGCTCGACCAGGGCCAGTCCTGCGCCCGCGCCACCAGCCGCGCCCGCACCGGGTTCAGCGCCACATAGCGCAGCGCAGCGATCAGGTGGCCCTCGTCCATCGCCACCGAGCCATAGCGCCCCTGCCACAGATGCCCGGTCGTGCGCATCCGCGCGTTGATGTAGCCGGTATAGTGGCGATGAACCTTGCGGAAGGTGCGCCAAAGGCCGTCCTCGTCGCTGGGCGTGACGATCAGATGCACATGGTTGGGCATCAGGCAGTAGGCCCACACCGCCACCCCCGCGGCCCGCGCCGCCTCAGCCAGCAGGTCCAGATAGAGCCGGTAGTCGCCGTCCTCGAAGAACGTCGTCTCGCGCCGGTTGCCCCGCTGGGTGACGTGGTGCGGGACGCCGGGGATGACGACGCGGGACAGACGGGCCATGGGCGGAACCTTGCCGCAGTTTGGGGGTTGTTGCAACTGTCACCGTAACCTTGGTAACCTTGGCGTCAGGTTCGCCGTCCCGGCCCGCCCGCAACCGCCGGCGGATATGGACCCGCGGGACAGGCCCGCGGTTGACGATCCGGGGTGGGAGGTCGCCGTCCCCCGGCGCAGCTCCGCCTGAGGCCCCGCCTCACCCCGCCGGCAGCCCCAGCAGCGCCCGGGCCAATATGTTCTTCTGCACCTCATTGGACCCGGCGAAGATCGTCGTCGGC
>CAXNKO010000066.1:0-8098 GCA_964202685.1 Caulobacterales bacterium | reverse complement strand
CCATCGCGGCCCTCGACGCCGAGACCCTGACTGCGGGGCCGATCGTCAGCGACCGCGGCGTCCAGGCCGGACCCGGCGCGGCACGGCTCTCCCCCGCCGATCCCGCCCGCACCATCGGCCGGGCCTGGGACGCCACCGCCGCCGATTTGGACACCGCCTACCGGGCGGCCCATGCGGCGCAGCCTGGCTGGGACGCCGCCGGCGGCGGCGCGCGGGCCAAGGTGCTGCGGGCCATGGCCGACGCCCTGGAGGCCGACCGGCCCCGGCTGGTGGCCATCTGTGTGCGCGAGGCCGGCAAGACCCTGGCCGACGGGGTGGCGGAGGTGCGCGAGGCCGCGGATTTCTGCCGCTACTACGCCAGCCTCGCCGAACGGCGGTTCGCCCAGCCGGAGATGCTGGCCGGACCGGTGGGCGAGGCCAACAGCCTCAGCCTGCACGGCCGCGGGGTGTTCGCCGCCATCAGTCCCTGGAACTTTCCCCTGGCCATCTTCACCGGCCAGATCGCCGCGGCGCTGGCGGCCGGCAACGCCGTGGTGGCCAAGCCCGCCGAGCAGACGCCGCTGATCGCCGCGGCGGCGGTGCGGCTGTTTCACCGGGCGGGCCTGCCGGCGGACCTGCTGCACCTGCTGCCCGGCGAGGGCGCGAGCATCGGCCAGGCGGTGGTCGCCCACCCGCTCTGCGCCGGGGTGGCCTTCACCGGCGGCACGCAAACCGCCTGGGCGATCAACCGCACCCTGGCCGCCCGGCCGGGCCCGATCCTGCCGTTCATCGCCGAGACCGGCGGTCTCAACGCCATGTTCGTCGACACCACGGCGCTGCGCGAACAGGTGATCGACGACGTGATGGTCTCCGCCTTCGGCGCCGCCGGCCAGCGCTGTTCGGCCCTGCGCATGCTGTTCCTGCCCCATGAGACCGCCGATGAAATCATCGCCGGCCTCACCGGGGCCCTGGACGCCCTGGTGGTGGGCGATCCCGCCGACCCCGCCACCGATATCGGCCCGGTGATCGACGCGGCGGCCAAGGCGGCGCTCAAGGCCCACCTGGCGCGGCTGCGGCGCAAGGCCCAACTGCTCTGGCGGGGGGCGGCGCCCAGGCGGGGGTGGTACTTCGCCCCGGTGCTGGCCGAGATCCCCGACGCCGGCTTCCTGCGCGAGGAGGTGTTCGGCCCCATCCTGCATGTCGTGCGCTACGATCCGGCCCGGCTGCAGGCCGCCGCCGCGCCGCTGGCAGCCGCCGGCTACGGCCTGACGCTCGGCGTCCACAGCCGGCTGGAGGCCTTCGCCCAGGCGGTGCGCCGGGCGGTCCCGGCCGGCAACGCCTATGTCAACCGCTCCATGGTCGGCGCCGTGGTGGGGGTGCAGCCGTTCGGCGGCGAGGGCCTTTCCGGCACCGGGCCGAAGGCCGGCGGCCCCGACGCCCTGATCCGTTACGCCGTCGAACGCGCGCTCAGCGTCAATATCGCCGCCCAGGGCGGAGACCCGACGCTGCTGAACCTGGGCGGCTGACTCACCCGAAGATCAGGATCCACACCCCGATGGCCGCGAAGCTGGCGGCGGCCACCCCGCGGATCAGCTTCAGCGGCAGACGCTGGGCGGCGGCCTCGCCGAGGAACACCACCGGCACATTGGCGATCATCATGCCCAGGGTGGTGCCGGCGGCGACCATCACCACCTCGTGGAAGCGCGCCGCCAGGGCGACAGTGGCCACCTGGGTCTTGTCGCCCATCTCCACCAGGAAGAAGGCCACCAGGGTGGTGACGAAGATCGAACCGCCGGCCCGTTCCTTTGGGTGCGCATCCTCTTCGAACCTGTCCGGGATCAACGCCCAGGCGGCGAACCCGAGGAACGCCGCGCCCAGCACCCAGCGCAGCCACGGCCCCTGCAGGACTTCGCCAGCCGCCACCCCCACCAGGGCGGCCAGCAGGTGGTTGGCTATTGTCGCCGCCAGAATGCCGAGGATGATCGGAACCGGCTTGCGGAATCGCGCCGCCAGCAACAGGGCCAGCAGCTGGGTCTTGTCGCCGATCTCGGCGATGGCCACCAGGCCGGTGGAGACGAGCAGGGATTGAAGCACCATCGCGAGGTCTCCGGCAGGATCGGGACAGGCCGCGCCGCATGCGAATCAGCCGGTCCCCGCGCCCGCGGCCCTCGCGCCATTTGTCACACTGTCGTGAATCCGCAATTGCGCCGGCGCAAATTTCCTAGGCGAGACAAGGCCGCCCCCGGGCGTTAACCTTTGGTTTACGAAAAAGTCCGCCGCGAGCACCCTTGCCCGATTGACGAGTCATTAGGGAAGGTGTCCCCATATAAAGCGTATCAGGGCTGGGGCGCCCACTAGATATGGGGCACGGGCGACGGGGTCGGGAGGACCCTTTCGTTCGGACAGTATGGGATTTGGGCATGAGCGAAGCGGCGCAGCGGACGATATCCCAAACGGCGGGGCGGGCGGGAAAACCGCGGCAGGACCGGCCGCAGCTGCAGCTGGTGCGCAAGGTCGAGGTCGACCGCAGCCGTGACGCCCTGCTCACCGACTTCGGCAAGACCACCCTGGAGGACCGCTACCTGCTGGCCGGCGAGAGCTACCAGGACATGTTCGCCCGGGTGGCCACCGCCTACGCCGACGACGCCGACCACGCCCAGCGCATCTACGACTACATCTCCAATCTGTGGTTCATGCCCTCCACCCCGGTGCTGTCCAACGGCGGCGCGGCCCGCGGCCTGCCGATCTCCTGCTTCCTCAACGCGGTTCCGGACTCCCTGGAAGGCATCGTCGGGGTCTGGAACGAGAACGTGGCCCTGGCCTCCAACGGCGGCGGCATCGGCACCTACTGGGGCGGCGTCCGCTCCATCGGCGAGAAGGTCAAGGGCGCCGGCCAGACCAGTGGCATCATCCCCTTCATCCGGGTGATGGATAGCCTCACCCTGGCCATCAGCCAGGGCAGCCTGCGCCGCGGCTCGGCGGCGGTCTATCTCGACATCCACCATCCCGAGATCGAGGAGTTCCTGGAAATCCGCAAACCCTCCGGCGACTTCAACCGCAAGTCGCTCAACCTGCACCACGGCATCTCGGTCACCGACGAATTCATGGAAGCCGTGCGCGACGGGGCCATGTTCGCCCTGCGCTCGCCCAAGGACGACGCGGTGGTTCGCGAGGTGGACGCCCGCTCGCTGTGGCAGAAGATCCTCGAGATCCGCCTGCAGACCGGCGAGCCCTACCTGATCTTCTCCGACACCGTGAACCGCGCCATGCCGGCCCACCAACGGGCCCTGGGGCTGAAGGTGCGCCAGTCCAACCTGTGCTCGGAAATCATGCTGCACACCGGCAAGGACCACCTGGGCGTCGAGCGCACCGCGGTCTGCTGCCTGTCGTCGGTGAACGCCGAGAAATTCCTCGAATGGCGCGACCATCCGACCTTTGTCGAGGACATCATGCGCTTCCTCGACAATGTGCTGCAGGACTTCATCGACCGCGCCCCGCCGGAAATGAAGCACGCCGTCTACGCCGCCGTGCGCGAGCGTTCCGTCGGCCTGGGGCTGATGGGCTTCCATTCCTTCCTGCAGGGCCTGAACGTGCCGTTCGAATCGGCGCTGGCCAAGTCGTGGAACATGCGGCTGTTCAAGCACCTGCGCCGCCAGTGCGACGCGGCCTCGCGCACGCTGGCCGCCGAGCGCGGTCCCTGCCCGGACGCCGCCGATCAGGGGGTCATGGAGCGGTTCAGCCACAAGCTGGCCATCGCCCCCACCGCCTCGATCTCGATCATCTGCGGCGGCGCCAGCGCCGGCATCGAGCCGGTGCCGGCCAATATCTACACCCACAAGACCCTGTCCGGCTCCTTCGCGGTGAAGAACCCCTATCTGGAGCGGCTGCTGGACGCGAAGGGCGCGAACACCGCCGCGGTCTGGGATTCGATCCTGGAGAACGAGGGCTCGGTGCAGCATCTCGACTGCCTCTCGGCCGACGAAAAGGACGTCTACAAGACCGCCTTCGAACTCGACCAGCGCTGGGTGGTGGAACTGGCCGCCGACCGCACCCCCGATGTCTGCCAGTCCCAGTCGGTGAACCTGTTCCTGCCCGGCGACATCGACAAGTGGGACCTGCACATGCTGCACTGGCAGGCCTGGGAGCGCGGCTGCAAGTCGCTCTACTACCTGCGCTCCAAGTCGGTGCAGCGGGCCTCCCACGCCGGCGCGGAGGTCGCCGAGGTGATGCAGATGGGCGAGGCGCCGCGCACCGACTACGAGGAATGCCTCGCCTGCCAATAAACCGCCACGCGATGGAACCGTTTCGGCTACATTCCGGTTGCTAGATTGCGTTGGATCACGCGCCGCAACGGTCGCGACCCGACGACGGAGTGAACCGATGAGGCTGTGGGCCGTGGCGTTCGTCGCGGCGGGCTGGCTCGCCGCGACGGCGGCGCCTGGCCAGACCGCGAGGCCTGCGCCCGGCTTGGCGCCGCCGCTCCGCGCCGCGTCCGTGACGCTTGTCTTCGCCGCCGCCAATGATTTGCATCGTTTGTCCGAGCAGGAGTCCGACCTGACCGGCCGCCGCCTGGCCTGGTGGCGCGGCGACGCCCCCTACACGATTTCCCGCGCCGCCTTCCCGGCCGACGAGCCGGAGGTGCTGCTGTTTCGCGACTGGCCGTCGGCGCTGCGCCTGGGCGCCGGGGCACTCGACCTTGACCTAACCCCCCGCGCGGGCTTGGCCATGTCACCCCGTGGCGGCCAGGCCGAGGCCGGGGCGATGCTGAGTCTGGGGCCCGCCCGCGGTGACGACACCCTGCGCCGGCTGCGCAGCCTCGGCATCGGCGACGGCGCCGCGTTCGGCGATCAGGGCCGCTGGTACCTGTTCATGGCCGCCAGCGGTCGGGCGGTGGGCCTGAACATGCTGGGCAACGGCGACCGCGCCGGCTGGACCACCGACCCCGCCTCGACCCTGATCAGCGACGCCCAGCTGGGCCTCGGCTGGCGGCGCGGTGCGGTGCAGGGCGCCCTGGGCTATGTCCGCCGGGAGGTGAAGGGCGACCACATGGTCTCCGGCCAGCGGACCCCGGACGATTCCCTGTTCGCCTTCACGGTGAGCGTCAAGCCGGAGCGGTAGGCGGGCGGCGAGCGCAGAGTCGAATCTCCAAAATCCGCAATTCTGAAATTCAGCGGGCGGTGGTATGATTCTTTCTATAAGCCATGACCACGCTTGAGCACGAAATCGCCGCATATGACGGCATGCGAGAGACCCTCGAAGCTCAACATCGAGGTGAATGGGCGCTCGTGCGAGACGCCCGTCTGGTTTCGCTGTTCAATGATTTCGAGTCAGCGGCGGCCGAGGCGGTTCGCCGTTTTGGCCGGGGCCCGTACCTGATACGGCAGATCGGCGCCGCTGCGTTCACTCTGCCGGCAACCATCAGGTATGGTCTCGTCAATGGCCCTAAACAACTGCGGGTTTCTTGATCAGGGCGGTGTGGCCGCCGGGGACTGGCTTGCGCGCATCGGTCCGACGCTGAAAGTCGATATCGGGTTCGATCCCGCCTATGACGCCAAACGGCCGCGCCGGCTGGCCGATCTGTCGGCGCAAGGCGTCTTGGCCCTGATCGACACCGGCGCGTCAGGATGCTGCATCGATCGGGACCTTGCCGAGACTCTAGCCTTGCCTGTGTTTGACCGGCAGATATGCCTGGGTATCAGCGGACCCATGGAGGTGAATATGTATCTGGCGCAGATTCGGGCGCCGGGGCTCATGTTCACGCTTCACGGCGCATTCGCCGGTGTCGAGCTTGCCGGCGACGAACCGCATCGGCCCGTTCTCATCGGCCGCAACTTCCTGAGGCATTTCGTCATGATCTATGACGGAACCACGGGCGAGGTCGGCTTGGTTGATCCCGCGCAACCGATGCCGGCGGTGATTGAGGATCTTTAACCACAGGAGTGCTTCGGCGGATATCCACACCAAATTTAGCGGTTGGAACTCGGTGGATCACTATATGTGGTGCAATCTATTAACCGAACCGCCGAACGATTCCGGTGGTGTCAGAACTTTGTATCTGGGGAGAGACACACCATGGCCACCCACCGCGCCCTGCCAGGCCTGCTGACCCCCTCGGCGGCCTACAAGCCGTTCCGCTATCCCTGGGCGTATGAGTTCTGGAAGAAGCAGCAGCAGGTCCACTGGATGCCCGAGGAGATCCCGCTGGGCGAGGACTGCAAGGACTGGGCGGCCAACCTCAATGACCGCGAGCGCAACCTGCTGGCGCAGATCTTCCGCTTCTTCACCCAGTCGGACGTGGAGGTGAACGACAATTACATGGAGCGCTACGCCCGGGTGTTCAAACCCACCGAGGTGAAGATGATGCTGGCCTCGTTCTCCAACATGGAGACCATCCACATCGCCGCCTACGCCCTGCTGCTCGAGACCATCGGCATGCCCGACGCCGAGTTCACCGCCTTCCTCGACTACCAGGCGATGCGCGACAAGCACGACTACATGCAGACCTTCGGGGTCGACTCCCACGCCGACATCGCCCGGACGCTGGCCATGTTCGGCGGCTTCACCGAGGGGCTGCAGCTGTTCGCCAGCTTCGCCATGCTGATGAACTTTCCCCGCCACAACAAGATGAAGGGCATGGGCCAGATCGTCTCCTGGTCGGTGCGCGACGAGAGCCTGCACTGCGAGGGCATCGTCAAGCTCTACCACGCCTTCAACGCCGAGACCGGCGCGGTGACCAAGTCCGTCGCCGCCGACATCGTCGACTGTTGCCAGACCGTGGTCGGGCTGGAGGACAAGTTCATCGACCTGGCCTTCGAGGCCGGCGAGGTCCAGGGCATGACCCCCGCCGACATCAAGGCCTACATCCGCTTCATCGCCGACTGGCGCCTGCGCCAGCTCAACCTGCCCGAGGTCTACGGGATCAAGGAAAACCCGCTGCCCTGGCTGCAGTCGATGCTCTCCGGGGTCGAACACGCCACCTTCTTCGAGGCTCGCTCCACCGAATACTCCAAGGCCGCCACCAAGGGCCAATGGTACGGCGACGCCGGGGTCTGGTCGGAGTTCGACAAGCTGCTGGCCAAACGCGGCGAAGGGGTCATGCCGGCGGAGTAGGCGGCGCCCTACCCCGCCTTCGCCGGTTCCCCCGCCAGCCAGCGGTAGCCCACCCCCGCCGCCAGCGCGCCGGCCAGGGGCGCCAGCCAGAACAGCCACAGCTGCTGCAGCGCCAGTCCCCCCACCATCAGCGCCGGCCCCGTCGAGCGGGCCGGGTTGACCGAGGTGTTGGTGATCGGAATGCTGATCAGGTGGATCAGCGTCAGCGCCAGGCCGATGGCGATGGGGGCGAACCCCGCCGGGGCGCGGGCGTCGGTGGCCCCCAGGATCACCAGCAGGAAGCCGCAGGTCAGCACCGCCTCGGCGATCAGCGCCGAGGTCATGGAATAGCCCCCCGGCGACAGCTCGCCAAAGCCGTTCACCGCCAGGCCGTTGCCGGTGACCGCATAGCCCGCCTTGCCGGTGGCGATCAGATAGATCACGGCCGCCCCGGCCAGGGCCCCGGCCACCTGGGCCACGGCGTAGGGAACCACCTCCCGGGCCGGAAACCGCCCGCCCGCCCACAGCCCCACGCTCACCGCCGGGTTCAGGTGGCAGCCGCTGATGTGGCCGATGGCGTAGGCCATGGTCAGCACGGTGAGGCCAAACGCCAGGCTGACACCCGCGAAGCCGATCCCCAGATCGGGAAAGGCCGCTGCGAACACCGCCGCCCCGCACCCCCCCAGCACCAGCCAGAAGGTTCCCAGCAGCTCCGCCGCCAGACGCCTGGGCAAATTGGCCATGGGGGCGACTCCTTGTTGTCAGAGGTCAAGCTTCGCCCCGCCGCCCGCCGTGCGCAACGGCAAAACGCCGCTCATCTTACGGCGCCTGCGGCCCCCCAGTGGGCTACGGGATGCACACAACTGGGTCGCGGCTGCGAAGGCGATGATTTGCGTTCTTGAACCCTTCCCCCATCGAGGGGCTACGGGATGCACGTCGCGGAAATGCTAATTCTTTCAGGGCGCGGACCCCTTCTCCCCTTGCGGGAGAAGGTGGCCCCGCGTAGCGGGGTCGGATGAGGGGTTTCCCC
>CAXNKO010000065.1:0-8108 GCA_964202685.1 Caulobacterales bacterium | reverse complement strand
CGCTGGCCGGCCAGATCGCTCATCCGCACGCCGGACGGCGCCGCCAGCGGGCTCTCGGCCGGTGCGAACAGGCTGGGCCTGGAGCGGTGGATGACCAGGCTCTCCAGATCGGAAACCTCGAACGCCGCCGGCAGGATGGCCGCGTCCAGGGTGCGCTTGCGCAGCTTGGCGATCAGCCGCGGGGTGTAGTTGCTGGCCAGCTGCAGAGTGGCCTTGGGATAGCGGGCGTTGAAACGCTCGATCAGCCGCCGCCGGCCCGGCAGCCAGAAGTCGTAGGGGGTGGCGCCCAGGCTGACCACCGAGGAATGGGCCCGGCCCACGTCACGCATCGCCGCCCGGGCGCGTTCGGCGGAGTCGGCCAGCTCACGGGCGTGCTTGAGCAGCGCCTCGCCCTCGCTAGTCAGCGCCACCTTGCGGGTGGATCGCACCAGCAGCAGGCAGCCCATCTGGGCCTCCAGCTGCTGGATCTGGCGCGACAGCCACGGCTGATCGACGCGCAGCCGCTTGGCGGCGCGATTGAACGACAGCTCCTCGGCCACCGCCACGAAGCGGATCAGCCATTCCAGATCGGACATCGATGCCTGCCGCGGCGGGCCGTGACGACCGCGCGCGACCCTTCTTACAACGGCGCGACACTGCCCAAAGCCGGGGCTCGCCGCAACTGGCGCGTCGGGGCTTGCCCCGACCGGAAATTCCGGGCGTGTTTGCGCCGATAAGGGAGAGTGCACCATGACCGACGACGAGAAGACCGCGGCGCGCAACGAGATCGCCGAACTCATGCAGCGCTACGCCATCGCCAGCGACTTCAACGACCGCGCCGCCTATGCCCTGCTCTATACCGAGGACGGGGTGCTCGACCTGCCGGGCGCCCGCCATCAGGGCCGCGACGCGCTGCGGGCCATGCCCAAGCCCGAGGGCCTGAAGCGCCGGCACTTCTTCATGCCGCCGGTGCTGGAGTTCGCCGACGGCAAGGCCGAGGGCCGCGGCTACTGCATCGTGTTCAGCTTCGACACCGAGGCCAACAAGGCCGCGGCGCCGCGCACGGTGGACTACAATACCACCTACGCCTGGACCACCGAGGGCTGGCGTATCTCCAACCACGTGGTGCGGCCTTCATTCGGCGGTTGACGCCTCATCGACAAGCCGCCCTTCGCGACGCCTAATGTTCCCCAACCAATGCCGCCCACGCCAGGAGACCCCCATGGCCGAACTTGAGACCCTGCTGTTCGAGGTGAGCGACAAGATCGCCACCATCACCCTCAACCGCCCGCAGTCCATGAACGCGTTCAATTCGGTCATGCTTCCGGAGATGAAGTCGGTCTGGCAGCGGGTGCAGGCGGACGACGATATCCACGTGGCCATCCTGCGCGCCGCCCCGGGCCGGGCGTTCTGCACCGGCGTCGATGTGCGCGAGGGCCGCCCCCAGCCGACGAACCTGTGGTCACACCTGGATCCGGGCGAATTCCTGTCGCCGAAGATGGTCGGCTGTTGGAAGCCGGTGGTCACCGCCGTGCACGGCATGTGCGCCGGCGGCGCCTTCTAAATGATCAATGAGAGCGACATCGTCATCTGCTCCGAGGACGCCACCTTCTTCGACCCCCACGTCACCTACGGCATGACGGCGTCACTGGAGCCGATCGGCATGACCTACCGCCAGGGTCTGGGCGACGTGCTGCGCATGGTGCTGCTGGGCAATGACGAACGCATCGGCGCCCAGACCGCCCTTCGCCAGGGCATCGTCAGCGAGGTGACCGCGCTCGACGACCTGTGGCCCCGCGCCCGCCAGCTGGCCATCCAGATCGCCGCCAAGCCCACGGCGGCGACCCAGGGCTCGGTGCGCGCCATCTGGGAGTCCCTCGACCTGCCGCGCGGCGTCGCCCTGCGGACCGGGCTGAAATATTGCCAGCTGGGCAATCCGGTCGGCATCCCGCAGGTGGATCGCAACGCGCTGATGGCCGCCGCCAAGACCTTCGATGTCATCTGACCTCGGGCGCGGATCTGAACAGGAGGCAATGGATGCAGACCGATGACGCTCGCGCCACGGCGTTGAAGAATCTGCTTGGCGCCTTCGAGGTGCTCGACTTCGACCGGGTCAGCGAGCTGATCGCCGAAGACACGGTGTTCGACTTTCCCTACGGCGGCTATCCGCCGCTGGAGGGGCGCGCGGCGATCCTCGAGCACCTGCGCACGGGGATGGCCAATTTCGTGAAGAGCATGGACTTCACCATCCAGGCCATCCACCCGGCGGTGGATTCCGAGCTGGTGTTCGCCGAATACACCTCCACCGCGGTGCGCGTGGACGGCGGGCCCTACGGCAACCGCTACATCTGCATACTGCGCCTGCGCGCCGGCAAGATCGTGCTGTTCCGGGAGTTCTATAATCCGGTCGCCATCGCCGCGGCCAAGCCATGAGCCTCGACGCGAAGCGGCTGCTGGGGTCCTGGGCGCTGGTGGTTTGGGACCGCACCGGCCCTGACGGCGCCGTCAGCTATCCCTATTCGGAGCGGGCGACGGGCCGGATCTTCTACGACGCCAACGGGCTGATGGGCGCGTTCCTGATGCACCCGGACTGGGGACCCGGCGACGACGGGGCGGAGCCCAGGTTCCTGTCCTACTCGGGTCGTTGGGAACTCGAGGGCGACATCGTCAACCACACCGTGGACATGGCGTCGGACCCCCGGTTCATCGGCCTGGTGCTACGCCGCCGCGTGGTCCCGGACGGCGAGCGGGTGGCGCTGGAGACCCTGGCCGCCAAGGGCCACGCCGACCGCGACTCCAGACACCGGCTGCTGTGGCGGCGGGTGGGCTAGGTTCGGCGACCGGCTTGCGCAAAACGCGCGGCGCGCTAGGAGAGGCGCCACGCCCTCGGGCGGCCCGATCCACATGCGCAGGTGACGATCCATGAAGATGACCGGGGAGCAGCTGATCGCCGCGCCGCGTGCGGCGGTGTGGGACGCACTCAACGATCCCGAGGTGCTGAAGGCCTGCATCCCCGGTTGCCAGTCGCTGGAGAAACTCGCCGACGACCGGATGAAGGCCACCGCCACGGTGAAGGTCGGCCCGATCAGCGCCAAGTTCGCCGGCGAGGTGACGCTCAGCGAGCTCGACCCGCCCAACGGCTACCGCATCTCCGGCGAGGGCCAGGGCGGCGCGGCGGGCTTCGCCAAGGGCGGCGCCACGGTGCGGCTGGCCGACGACGGCGCCGGCGCCACCTTGCTCAGCTACGACGTGGACGCTCAGGTGGGCGGCAAGCTCGCCCAGCTGGGCGGCGGCCTGATCGACGCCACCGCCAAGCAGATGGCGGGCGCCTTCTTCAAGAAGTTCTCCGAGGTGGTGGCCCCGGCCGCCGCCGAGCCGCCAGCCGCGGCTGCGGCCCCACCGGCGGTGAGCGTCACGCCCTCGACCATCGTCCTGCCCAAGCTGCCGCCAGCCCAGGCCGCCGTGCTGGGGGTGGCCGCGGTGGCGGCCTTCGCCCTGGGCAGCTCGGGCGGCGCCGCCTCGGGCCTGCTGACCGCCATCCTGGTCATCGCCGTCGCCGCCCTGGCTTACAACTACGGCCGCAAGGCGGGGTAGCGCGAGGCGCCAGCGCCTAGGCCTTCGCCGGGTCGGCCTCGAACAGCGCCTTCACCGCCGGCATGGACACCTTCATCGAGGGGGTGCGGGGCAGGTCGTCGACGCGGCGGAACCGGACCGGGATCTGGTAGGCGGTGAGCTGTTCGCGCAGGAAGGTGGAAAGCGCCTCGGCCGTCGGCTCAATGGCGCCCGGCTTGATCGTGAAGGCCGCCACCGGAACCGCGCCCAGCCGCTCGTCGGCAATGCCCACGACACTGGCCTCCTTGATGGCCGGGTGGGCCTCGATGGCCTTGACCACATGGTCGGGCAGAACCTTGAAGCCGCCGCGGATGATGGCGTTGTCGGCCCGGCCGGTGATCCACAGGAAGTGCTCGGCGTCGACCTTAGCCAGGTCGCTGACCCGCACCCAGCTCTCGCCGTCGCCGATCACCCCGCCGCGCAGTTCCAATATCCCCACCTCGCCGGCGGGGAGAACCTCGAAGGTCTCACGATCCACCGTGCGCGCCTCCAGCCCCGGGTGCATCCGCCCGGCCGAGCCGCGCTTTTCCTTCCAGTACTTGGCGAAGGTGGCCAGCGACCAGCCGCAGATCGCCCCGGCGAACTCGGTGGCGCCGTAGGTGGACAGGACCGGCGTGCCATAGCGCTCGACGAACTGATCGACCACGTCGGGGGAGATCGGCGCGGTGCCGCAGGTGAAGTTGACGATGCTGGCCAGCTCTTGCTTGGGGATGTTGGCGTCGAGGATCATCTTCAGCACGGTGGGCGGGCCGCCGGCGGTCTTGGGCTTCACCTCGGCGATGATCTTGCGCCACTCCTCGACCGAGAACCGCTCCATCAGATGCATGGCCCGGCCGTCCACCGCCGCGGTGAGGGCGAAGTACATGCCGGAAATGTGCACGAAGGGGCTGAACAGGATCGCCGAGCCGGGACGGATCTGCGGCGGATCGTCCTCGGAACGGGTGGGATCGGCGCGGGCGGAGCGTTTGAAGTTGAGCTCCAGCTGCCGGTAGGTGAGCGGCGCGCGCTTGGGCTCGCCGGTGGTGCCCGAGGTAAGCATCAAGACGGCGATGTCCGGCAACAGGTCGGCGAACGGGCCCGGGCCCATGCGGGCAAGCTCCGGGTGGACCTTGATCTCGAAATCCGGGCCGTCGCCCAGCACCAGGCCCACGGCGCCGATCTCCCGCGTCGCTTCAACCACGTCGGCGCGGGCCCAGTCGTCGGGGGAGGCCACCACCACCGATGGCTTCAGCTTGCGGATGTCGGCGGCGACCTTGTTGTCGGGAATGATCGGATTGAGCGTGATCACACATCGCTCGCCGATGATCACGCCGAGGATCGCCGCATAGTTTTGCGGCCGGTTGCGCAGCATCACGCCGACCCCGGCGGCGGCGGGCAGGCCCAACTCGTCGAGCTTGTTCTTCAGGCCCTCGGCGGTGCGGCGCATATCGCGCCAGGTGACGATCCGGGTCTTGAAGTGGACGGCCGGCCGGTCTGAATCCAGAGCCAGGACGCCGGCGATCTGCGTGGCGAGATAGGACATTGAACGCTCCCTCGGGCCGCGCGCCAACAAGCCGCGCACGAAACGCCCCCTTCAATAATACTGGCGGACCCCCGTCAATCGGACGCGAGGCAAAGCCCGCGCCGCCGCCGTGCGCCTCGACGCCCGGGACGCGGGGCCGTAGACTGCGCCGCGCACAGGCGACAGGGTGGATCCATGAACGCGCCAGCCCAGCTTTCCAAGCCCCCGCAGACCGCCATCGGCGACGAGGTGCGGCTGGCGCCCTACGCCCCCGGCCGTGGCCTGCCAGTGTTCGTCACCCCGGCCGATCCGGCCCTGGCGGCTGACCTGGACGCGGCGGTGAACTGGTTGCGTGGGCGCCAGGACGCCTTCGACGCCCTGCTCTGCGAGGTGGGGGCGGTGGTGCTGCGCGGGTTCGCCTGGCGCGACACCGACGGCTTCGCCCAGGCCATCGACCACTATCCGACCATGGCCAACGGCTATCTGGGCGGCGCCACGCCGCGGGACCAGATCAAGGGCAAGGTCTATGAGGCCACCCGCGCGCCGGCCGCCGCCAAGCTGATGTTCCACCAGGAGATGGCCTATCTGCCCAGCTATCCCAGCAAGCTGGCGTTCTTCTGCAACCAGGCCCCGGACACCGGCGGCGAGACCCTGATCGCCGACGTGCGCCGGTTCGACAGCGAGATGAGCCAGGCGTTCCGCGAGCAGATCCGCCGCCGGGGCGTCCGCTACCGGCGCAACTTCCGCCGCCCCGACTGGTCCAGCGGCGACGGGGACCTGGACACCTTCCACCGCCCCTGGACCGAGGCCTTCTCCACCACCGATCCGGCTGAGGCCGAGGCCGGCTGCCGGGCCATGGGGCTGGACTTCGTGTGGGAGACGAACGGCAGCTTCTCGGTGATCTACAATGCGCCCGGCTTCGTCACCCACCCGCGCACGGGGCGGGAGATCTGGTTCAATCAGATCCCCAGCCAGTCGCCCAATGTCTCCAGCGTCGGAACCGAGCGGGCGGCGCTCTACGACCGGCATTACGGCGACAATCCGCGCCCCTATGAGACCACCTATGGCGACGGCGGCCCGATCGCCCACGACGAGCTGATGGCCGTCTATCCGTTGCTGGAAAGCCTCGAGGTCGCCTTTCCCTGGCAGAACGGCGACCTGATGCTGCTGGACAATTTCTACGTCTTCCACGGTCGCGGCGCCTACACCGGCCATCGCGACGTACAGGTGGCCCTCCTGGGCTGAAGGAGAACCGACATGAACACGATGCAGATTCACGGCCGCCCGGTGGAAGCCATGGACGCCGACGAGGCGCGGATCCGCCGGGATCTGGCCGCCTGCTACCGGCTGGTGGCGGTGTATGGCTGGGACGACCTGGTCGCCACCCACATCTCCGCCCGCCTGCCCGGCGAGGGCGAGCAGTTCCTGATCAATCCCTACGGCATGCTGTTCGAGGAGATCACCGCCTCGTCCCTGGTGAAGATCAACGCCGAGGGCGAGATCCTGACCCCAACCCCCCATCAGGTGAACCCGGCCGGCTTCACCATCCATTCCGCCGTGCATATGGCTCGCGAGGACGCCGGCTGCGTCATCCACCTGCACAGCCGCGACGGGGTGGCGGTGTCCATGCTGGAGGAGGGACTGGCGCCGCTCAACCAGACCGCCATGACCATCGCCCAGGACATCGCCTTCCATGAATATGAGGGCGTCGCCCTGGACCTGGACGAGCGTGAGCGGCTGCAGGCCGACCTGGGGGGCAAGAACCTGATGCTGCTGCGCAATCACGGCACCCTGGCCGTGGGCCGCACGGTGGCCGAGGCCTTCACCCGCTGCTACTTCCTGGAGATGTCCTGCACCATGCAGATCCGGGCCATGTCCACCGGCCGGCCGCTGCACCAGCCCGCCCCCGAGGTGGCAGCCAAGGTCGGACGCGGCATGAGCGGCGAGAGCATCGACCGCTTCAGCCGCGGCCTGGTCTGGCCGGCGCTGCTGCGCAAGCTGGACCGGATGGACCCCAGCTACGCGGACTGAGCCCTACGCCTGCGCCAGCCGCGCCTGGATCAGCGGGACCAGGCCCGCCTTGACGATCTTGCCGGAGCCGGTGAGCGGGAACTCGTCGGCTTCGAAGGCGAAGATGCGGCGGGGAACCTTGAAGGACGACAGCTGGGTCTTCAGGGTCTCGCGGATCGCCTCGGGGTCGAAGGCGTAGCCGGGGCGGATCTCCACCGCCGCGGTGAGCAGGCAGTCGTCGCCCTTGTCGGGCAGGCCCACCACGGCGGAGCGGGCCACCTGGGGCAGGTTGTTGAGGGCGAACTCCACCTCCAGGGGGGCGACATTGGCGCCGTGCACCTTGATCATCTCGCCGATGCGGTTGGAGAAGAACAGGTAGCCATCCGCGTCGCGGCGGCACAGGTCGCCGGTGGCGTACCAGCCGTCGGCGGTGAACACCTGCTCGCGCTCGCGCTTGTTGATCCCCTGCATCAGGCTGTAGCCGGCCACCTCTACCTCCCCCACCTGGTTGGGGGCCAGGGGCTCGCGGGTGACCTGGTCGACGATGCGCAGCTTCACCCCCGGCATGGTGCGCCCGCAGCACTGCAGCTTGTCGTCGGGGAGCAATTGATTGGCGGGCAGGCTGGTGTGGGCCGACAGGGTCTCGGTCATGCCGTAGGAGCGCGGCACCTGATGCGGATGCGGATAGACCGGCGTCCAGTCGGCCCGCCGCGGGGTCATGAACTTCAGGCCCTGGGGCGTGCGCCGGGCAAAGGCGCCGCAGTCGTTGCTTTCGCGGATCACCTCATAGCCGGCGGCGGCCAGGTCCGGGTCCAGGCGCAGGCTGTCCATGTAGCCCACGGCGCTGCAGATCGCATTGACGCCCTCGGTCTCGATCAGCTTGACCACCGCCGCGCCAGAATCATCGTCCGGCGTATGCAGCGGCCGGCCCCCCACAAGGCACTGGAACACGCTGGCCGCCAGGCCCGCCACCCAGAAGAATGGCCGCACCCCCACCGCCACATCG
>CAXNKO010000064.1:0-8174 GCA_964202685.1 Caulobacterales bacterium | reverse complement strand
CCCGCAGCGGCGCCAGCGCGCGGTCATCGGCGGCGACGAAGGCCCGCGCCCCGATACGCCGCAAGGCCAGGCGCTGGCGCTCCGCCTCGGGGTCTTCGCCCAGGCCATAGTTGAGCAGAAACCCCGCGATCGCCGCCTTGACCGCGGGGTCCAGATCGGCGCGCCAGACCACCAGTTCGCCGGGCAGCACCGGCGAGGCCCAGATCACCTCGACCTGGTCGCGGGGCCGGCCTGTGGCGGTGGCGCGGGCGCCGAACCGGGCCAGGGCGGTCACATCGATGAACGCTGCGTCCACGGCGCCTGCGGCGACACCATAGAGGTTGGACTCGGCGCTGGCGGCGCGCAGGGCGCGGAAGCAGGCGTCGGGCTCGATCCCGCGCGGGTCGAAGAGGTAGGCGGCCGGGGCCAGATCTCCGGCGAGGGATCCGGGCTCCCCCAGTCCAAACGCCAGGGCGCGGTCGCAGGCGAATATGCGCTCCAGAGTCAGGCCCGCGCCCTTGCGCACGATCAGCAGCGTCCGCTCGCCGGAGGGCGCAAGCGGGCTCACCGTGCGGGCGAACACCTGACCGCCGGCGCGGCGCACCGCGTCCTGGGCGGCGGGGGCGTCGAACCAGCCCATGTCGGTCTGTTGGAAGCGCAGGGCCTCGATGGCGGCGCCGGCATTGGCGCTCTGCATCGGCTCCACGCGGCGGTCGGCGGCGGCGCCCATCTCGGCCAGAAAGGCCGCCCAGCCGTCGGGGGCGGTGGCGCCCGCGGCCCGCGCCGGCGGCGACACATTGATCACCGCCCGGCCGCGATCGCCACAGCCGGCCAGGGCCAGGACCAGGCCGGCGAACAGCAGCAGCGGACAGTGTCGGATCATCGAGGCTCCAGGCCCATGGGCGCGGCCGCGGACGGCGCAGCTTGCGGCGGCGACCCTGCCAAGTCCATCGCAGCGAAAATGCGTCCTTGAGGCGGCGGCCGTTGGGCGCTACCGCCTCGCCATGCTGCAAGGTCTTTCCCATCGGGCGCGGGACGCAAAGAGCTGGCCCTTCGAGCAGGCGCGCCTGCTGCTGGCTCGGGTGCTGCGCCTGCGCCTCTCCGACGCCGAGCGCGACTTCGCCGCGCAGCTGTTCGCCGAGGGCAAGTTTGGCGAGGCGGCGGCCGCCCTGCCGGCGCTGACCCAGCCGGTGGTGTTCCAGTGCGGCTATGGCGCCTCGGGCCTGCCGCACATCGGCACCTTCGGCGAGGTGGCCCGGCCGACCATGGTGCGCACCGCCTTCCGGGCGCTGACCGAGGACTTCCTGCCCACCCGGCTGATCGTGGTCAGCGATGACATGGACGGGTTCCGCAAGATCCCCGACAACGTCCCCAACCGCGCCATGCTGGAGGAGGACCGCGACAAGCCGGTGACCGCGGTGCGCGATCCGTTCGGCGAGCATGAGAGTTTCGGGGCTCACAACAACGCCCGCCTGCGCGCCTTCCTGGACGGGTTCGGCTTCGACTATGAGTTCTTTTCGGCCACCGAGGGCTACAAGTCCGGCCGCTTCGACGCGACCCTCAAGACGGCGCTGGCGCGTTTCGACGCCATCCAGGCGGTGATGCTGCCCACCCTGGGGGAGGAACGCCGCGCCACCTATTCGCCGTTCCTGCCGATCAGCCCCAAGACCGGCCGGGTGCTGCAGGTCCCGACACTGGAGCGCCACCTGGAGCGCGGGACCATCGTGTTCGCCGACGAGGACGGCAGCCTGACCGAGGTTCCGGTCACCGGCGGCCATGTGAAGATGCAGTGGCGGCCCGACTGGGCCATGCGCTGGACGGCGCTCAGCGTCGATTACGAGATGTCGGGCAAGGACCTGATCGACTCGGTGAAGGTCTCCAACAAGGTGGCCCGGGTGCTGGGCGGCGAGCCGCCGGAGGCGTTCCACTACGAGCTGTTCATGGACGAGCTGAACCAGAAGATCTCCAAGTCCAAGGGCAATGGCCTGACCATGGAGGACTGGCTGCGCTACGGCACGCCGGAGAGCCTGGCCTATTACATGTTCCAGTCGCCGAAGTCGGCCAAGCGGCTGTATTTCGACGTCATTCCCAAGGCGACGGACGAGTACCTACAGCAGCTGGACGCCTATAACCGCACGGCGGCCGAGGGGGCCAACGCGCCGGCCCTGGACAATCCGGCCTGGCACGTGCACCGGGCCGACCCGCCGGCGGTGGGCGCGCCGGTGAGCTTTTCGCTGATGCTCAATCTGGTCTCGGCGGCCAACGCCTCGGACAAGGCGATCCTGTGGGGGTTCCTCGGCCGCTATCTGCCCGGCGCGACGCCGCAGAGTGAGCCGCTGCTGGACCGCATGGCCGGCTACGCCATCAACTACTACGAGGACTTCGTGCGGCCCTCAAAGCGGTTCCGTCTGCCCGACGCGCGCGAGCGGGGGGCGATCGCCGACCTGGCCCGGCGCCTCGGCGCCCTGCCGGCCGGCTGCCAGGACGCCGAACTGATCCAGAACCAGGTCTATGAGGCCGGCAAGGCCGCGGGCTTCGAGCCGCTGCGGGCCTGGTTCACGGCGCTGTATGAGGTGCTGCTGGGCCAGAGCCAGGGGCCCCGGTTCGGCTCTTTCGCCGCCATCTTCGGCCTCGACCGCACCCTGGCGCTGATCGACCAGGCGCTGAACGGGGAGCTGGCGGCCTGAACCACGGTTGACGTTTACGTCAGAGGAACTACCTAACGAAGGCCCGCCCCCGAGAGCCGTCATGTCCGCCGAGCGCACCTATACGATCCGCCAGCTGTGCCAGGAGTTCGCCTGCACGCCGCGGGCGCTGCGGTTCTATGAGGACAAGGGGCTGCTGTCGCCGGCGCGAGCGGGCCTCAACCGGATCTATTCCTACAAGGACCGGGCCCGGCTGATGCTGATCCTGCGCGGCAAGCGGGTGGGGTTGCCGCTGGCCGAGATCGGCGAGCTGCTGGACCTCTATGAGCTGGATGACGGCGGCGTGGCTCAGACCGCCACGTCCCTGGGCAAGTGCCGGGAACGCATCACCGCCTTGGAGCGGCAGCGGATCGACATCGACAACGCCATTGCGGAATTAAAGCTGGGCGCCCTGGAGCTTGAGCAGCGCCTGGCGACCATGGGGCCGGAACATCTGCCCAAGGCCGCCGACTACGATCAAGCCTTGCGCCTGCGCCTGGACGGCGTCGAACATGAGGGCAGCCACTAACGTCCGCCGAGTCGAAGGGCCGGCGGCGCAGCGTCGGAGCGACCATGAGCTATCAAGCCCCCGTCCGCGACCAGTTGTTCATATTGCGCGAGGTGCTGGGGCTGGAGCGCTACGCCGACCTGCCGGCCTTCGCCGACGCCTCGATGGACGTGGTCGAACAGATCCTCGAGGCGGCGGGGGCGCTGGCCGCCGAGGTGCTGGCGCCGCTGAACCGGGTCGGCGACCAGCAGGGCTGCACCTGGCATGCCGACAACAGCGTCACCACCCCGGCGGGGTTCAAGGCGGCCTATGACCAGTTCGTCGAGGGCGGCTGGCCGGGGCTGAGCGCCGATCCCGCCTATGGCGGCCAGGGCCTGCCGGCGGTGGTCAGCCTGGCGGTGTCGGAGATGACCTCGGCGGCCAACATGGCCTTCGCCATGTATCCGGGCCTCAGCCATGGGGCCTATGCGGCGATCCATACCGGCGGCTCGGCGGCGCAGAAGGCGCTCTATCTGCCGAAGATGGTCTCCGGCCACTGGACCGGCACCATGAACCTCACCGAGCCCCATGCCGGCACCGACCTGGGGCTGCTGCGCACCAAGGCCGCAGCCCAGGCTGACGGCAGCTACCGGATCTCCGGCCAGAAGATCTGGATCTCGGCCGGCGAGCATGACCTGGCGGAGAACATCATCCATCTGGTGCTGGCGCGGATCGAGGGGGCGCCGGGCGGGGTGCGCGGCATCAGCCTGTTCATCGTGCCCAAGTTCATTCCTGACGCCGACGGCGCGCCGGGCGTGCGCAACACGGTGAAATGCCTGGGCCTGGAAGAGAAGATGGGCATCCACGGCAACGCCACCTGCGTCATCGCCCACGAGGAGTCGGTGGGCTGGCTGGTGGGAGAGGAGAACCAGGGGCTCAGGGTAATGTTCGTGATGATGAACGAGGCCCGCATCGGCGTCGGCATCCAGGGGATCGCCCAGGCCGACGCCGCCTATCAGGCCGCCGCGGCCTTCGCCCAGGAACGCCTGCAGGGCCGCTCGCTCACCGGCCCAAAGAACCCCGACGGGCCGGCCGACCCGATCCTGGCGCATCCCGACGTGCGCCGCATGCTGATGGACAGCCGGGCGATCCTGGAGGGCGGGCGGGCGTTCATCCTGTGGACGGCGCTGCAGGGCGATCTGGCCCGCGCCAGCCCGGACGAGGCCGTGCGGGTCAAGGCCGGCGACTACATGGCGCTGCTCACCCCGGTGGTGAAGGGCTTCCTCACCGACCGGGGCTTCAAGGTGTGTTCCGACGCGGTGCAGGTGCATGGCGGTTCGGGCTTCACCGAGAGCTTTCCGGTCAGCCAGTACATGCGCGATTCCCGCATCGCCATGATCTACGAGGGGACCAACGGGGTTCAGGCGCTGGACCTGGTGGGCCGCAAGCTGGCCGCCGACGGGGGCCGCGGGGTGATGAGCTTCTTCGCCGAGGTGGACGCCCATGTGGCGGCAAACGCGGCCGATCCCGCCCTGGAGCCGTTCAACGCCGGCCTGGCGGCGGCCAAGGGCCAGCTGCAGGAGGCCACCCTGTGGCTGATGCAGAACGGCCTGGCCAACCCCGACAACGCCGGGGCCGCGTCCAGCGACTATCTGCAGCTGTTCGGGCTGACGGCGCTGGCCTTCATGTGGGCGCGGATGGCGGTGGCGGCCCAGGCCAGGGTGGCGGCGGGGGACATCGATCCATTCTACGCCAACAAGCTGATCGTCGGCCGCTACTTCGTGGAGCGCATGCTGCCGGAGGCCGGCGCCCACCTGGCCAAGCTCAAGACCGGGGCCGGGCCGGTGATGGCGCTGCCCATGGACGCCTTCTGATGAGCCGCTACACCGCGGTGGTGGAATGGACGCTGAAGGACGGCGAGGACTTCCCGCGCGGGCGCTATAGTCGCGGTCACACCTTGAGCTTCGACGGGGGAATCACCCTGGCCGGTTCATCGTCGCCGCATGTGGTGCCCAGGCCCTGGTCGGTGGAGGCGGCGGTGGATCCCGAGGAGCTGCTGGTGGCGGCGCTCAGCAACTGCCACATGATGACCTTTCTGCACGAGGCGCGCCTGGCCCATCACCTGGTCACCGCCTATCGCGACGAGGCCGAGGGGGTGATGGCGAAGAACGCCGAGGGCCGGATGGCCATCACCCGGGTGACCCTGCGCCCGCGGATCGCCTTCGCCGGCGATGCACCCGACGCCGCCGCCCTGGCGGCCCTGCACCACCGGGCGCACGAAGGCTGCTTCATCGCCAATTCGGTGAAGACCGAGGTGGTGGTGGAGCCGGTTTGAGCGCTAGAAAAACCGGTACTGCAGCTCCACGCCATAGGTGCGCGGCGGGGTGAGGCCGATGGTCTGCTGGATCCGGCGCGATCCGGGCTGCAGGCTCGCCGCCACCCCGTCGAAGCCGTTGCGGTCAAAGGCGTTCTTCACATAGCCGATGATCGAATAGCGGTCCCGGGCGTCGCGCCAGGTGGCGCGCAGGTCCACCTGGTCGAACGCCTTGACGTAATTGTAGCTGCGGTTGAAGACCGAATAGTAGGTCCCGTCGCGGAAGATGTAGCTGGCCGAACCGCTGAGCGATCCGGCGTCCATGCGCCAGGTGTAGACGCTGTTCAGCGTCACCCGATGCCGGGGCGTCGCCGGCAGCCGCGCGCCTTTGAGGTCCTGAAGGCCGGTGGGGGTCACCGGCGCGGCGCCGGCCTGGATCGCGGTCGGGTCCTGGGGGTCGCGGAAGCAGCAGGCGTTGGTGAGCTTGGAGTCCAGATAGGCGTAGTTGGCCAACACCTGCAGGCCGTCGAGGGGCGCCCAGACGGTTTCCAGCTCGAAGCCGGTGATCCGCGCCTTGGGCACATTGACCAGGCTGGTGACGATCACCCTGCTGATCAGGCCGGCGAGGGGAACCTGGATATCCTGGTAGTCATAGTAGAAGGCCGAGGCGTTGGCCTGCAGCGTCCGGCCAACGGTCTTCTTCAGGCCCAGCTCATAGGCGTCGATGGCTTCCTTGCGGGTGGTGGGGAAGGTGGCCAGGCCGGCGGCGTTGAAGCCCCCCGCCTTGTAGCCGCGGGTGTACTTCACATAGGCCAGGGTGTCGGTGTCCGGCGTCCAGTCGAGGCCGGCCGTGCCGGAGACGCCGTCCCAGGACGCCTTCAGCATGCGGTGCTTCAGGCCTGTGGTCGGATCCACGATGATCGGCCCGACGATGGACGGGTCCGGGGCGATGCCGGCGGCGGGAAGGCCGCTGGCGCCGATGCCGGGGACCGAGGTCACGTCAAGGACCTGAGGCGGCTGCGGGCCGGTGAGGCAGCCCGGGGCCAGGAAGCAGAACAACCGATAGCTCTCGAAGGCGTCCTTGCGGTCCTTGGTGTAGCGCAGGCCCAGGTGGATCTTGAAGGCGTCGGCCAGCGCATAGTCCGCCTGGCCGTAAACCGCGTAGGATCGGCCCCTGCCATCGTTGCGGTTGAGGATGAACAGCCGCTCCGGGTTGGGGGCGGCGTTAAGGCAGGGCCCGGCGCCGACGCAGTTGCCGGGGATCGGCAGCCGCGGGGCGCTGAACTGAGGCTGGTCGGGGAAGCTCAGCTTGATCGGCTCAAAGCCGAAGGATTCCCGGAACTGATAGGCGCCGGCGATCCATTGCAGCGGCCCGCCGCCGGTGGAGGCGACGGACAGCTCGTGGGAGAACCAGGTGTGATCGTCGGTGTAGTCGGCCACCACGGTGGGGAACACCAGGGTCCCGGCGGCGTTCTGCGCCGCCAGCGTGGCGGGCAGACCGGCGGGGAAGGGGAAGGGCGCGCTGCGCGAGGAGTTGTCCACGTCGCTGCGGGCGCGGAACAGATAGTGCTGGTAGCCGCCGACATATTTCACGTCCGCGCCGTTCAGGTGCAGGATCGCCTCGCCCGAGACGATGGCGTTCTGGTCGAGCTGGATGCGCTGGGGGGTGTTGGTGTCGAAGGCGCGCACGTCGCCGGTGGCCGAGACCGGGAACGGCCGGTTGAGGCCCAGCACCACGTTGGGCGCCACGTCGCTGATCGGCAGGACTGAGTCATAGGCGCCGACGGTCATGGTCGAGCGACCGCTGGGCCCGCCGCCCGCGTTGTCGAAATGGGCCCCGCCGGCCTTCAGCCACCACTCGAAGCGCCCCACATCCCCCTCGAGCTGGGCTTCGAAATAGCTCTGGTCCAGGCGATTGCCCTCGCTGGGTCCGCCGGACAGATTGTGGAACCAGCCCTTGCCCTGATCGATCTTGCTGCCGGCCAGGCGAAAGCGCAGGTGGTCGTTGATCGGGCCGGACGCCGCGGCCTCGAACTGGGTGTAATTGTAGTTGCCGATGGCGGCCCGGGCCTCGCCGTAGAGGTCGCTGGTCGGCCGGCGCGAGATGGTGTTGATGGCCCCGCCGATGGCGTTGCGGCCGTACAGTGTGCCCTGGGGGCCGCGCAGCACTTCCACCCGGTCCACCAGGATCGGGGTCTTGGAGGCCTCCACCGTGGAGGTGGTGTAGACTCCGTCCGAATAGTTGGCGATGCCGCTCTCAGTGGCCAGGTTGTTGGAGAAGCGGCTGACCCCGCGCAGGCTCAAGCGGTCGTTGACGGTGGAATAGCTCAGTCCGGGGGTGAAATTGGCGATGTCCTGGACGCTGAGGATACCGATAAGATCGCGTTTGCCGGCGGTGAAGGCCGAAACAGCGACGGCGACGTCCTGAAGCTTCTGCTCACGCTTCTCAGCTGTGATGACCAGTTCTTCGATGGTAACTTCATCCTGCGCCCGCGCCTGAAGAGATGCGGCGCACATGGCCAGCGCGGTCGCGGCAAAGAGATAATGTTTTTTCCGCACCTGGCGTAACCGTTCACCTCCCCCAGGCAGTCAGGCGGGCATAGCGGATGGGGCGGCTGCGCTGCGGGCGCTTGAGACGGCTCTTTCGATGATCGCCCACGGATCCAGTCGACGTCGTCGGGAGGTCTCGACGATGCTTAAAATGGCGGCG
>CAXNKO010000063.1:0-8180 GCA_964202685.1 Caulobacterales bacterium | reverse complement strand
CCGGCGCGACGGTCCCGCGCCGGCGCGGGGCCTGGCCGGCCGCTCGGCCAGCTCAATGATGCGTTTGTCGATGGCGTTATTGACCGCCTTCAGCGCCAGCCCGCTGACCGCGCCAGCCTCGGCGGGAGTGAACAGCCGCGCGACGTCATGCATAAATATTCTCCTGCTAGAGAAGAATAATACTTGGCGGTCGCTATCGCAAGCGCGCGCCGGGAAGGGCGCCCCTGGTCGCCTGGCTGCGCGACCTGATCTGAGCGGCGACCGCACCCGCCCAGACCCGGAACGGGTGCAGATACTGGCCCAGCGCGCCCCGCCCCATGTCTTCGCGCACCCCCAGTGGCGCCGTGCAGGGGCCGGGCGCGTACCAGGTGCCGAAGGCGCGGTCGAACACCGAGAACACGGTGGCGAAGTTGGCGCCGGAGCCGGTCACGTCGCGGGCGTGGTGCCAGCGGTGGGCGATGGGCGGGTTGATCACCCAGGCGGCCTTGCCGAGGCTCCAGGGCAGGTCGGCATGGAGCAAATAGCCATAGAGATGGCGCGCCGTGACCGCCGTGGCCACGGCCCACACCGGGCAGCCCAGGGCGGCCAGCACCACCACGTCGGAGATCGTCCCCAACCGGTCGATGGGGTGCATGCGGCCGAGGCTGAACCAGGTCAGGCGGGTGTCGGAGTGGTGCACGGCGTGGGCCGGCCACAGCCAGGCGCTATGCTGGGCGCGGTGGCGCCAGTAGCCGGCGCAGTCGGCGATGAACAGCACGGCGAGTCCCGTCGCCACCGGGCCGATGGCGGCCCACAGCGGCGCGGTGGGGGCGACCAGACCCAGCCGCTGGACCTGACCCTCCAACAGCCCGATGAGGAAACCCACCAGGGGGGCCACGGCGGCCATGTCGACCAAGGTGATGACCAGGTTGACCCGGGTCTCGCCGGCGGCGGCGCGGGCGTCGGCGATGGCCCGCTGGCGCTTGACCACCCAGGCCAGGGCGAAGAACCAGACCGCCAGGCCCGCCAGCTGCAGGACCTCCTTGCCGATGCCGGTTAGGTGGGCGGTGAGCGTCATGGCGGCGAGGATGACGCCGAAGCGCTGAGGGGTGGTTAATGGCGCTCTGCGGTTTCGGTCCGCGCCTTGGTTGTCAGCCGCGCGGAAGGCCTCTAAGCGCGGACCCTCGCATCAAGGAGCCCGCCGCCATGAGCTATTCGACCCTCACCTATGCGGTCCAGGACGGCGTCGCCGTCGTCACCCTGAACCGGCCCGAGCAGATGAACTCTTTCACCGTGCAGATGGCCGGCGAGCTGGCGGCGGTGTTCGCCCAGGCCGGCGCCGATGACAGCGCCGCCGCCGTGGTGCTGACCGGGGCGGGACGGGCCTTCTGCGCCGGCATGGACCTGTCGGTGGGCGGCAATGTCTTCGGCCTCGACGAGAGCCTGACCCCCACCAACGCCGACATGCGCGAGCGGTTCGACGATCCGGCCATCGCCGCCGGGGTGCGCGACACCGGCGGCAAGGTGACGCTGGCCATCTACGACTGTCCGAAGCCGGTGATCGCCGCCATCAATGGCGCGGCGGTGGGCATTGGGGCGACCATGACCCTGGCCTGCGATTTCCGCCTGGCGTCGGAGAAGGCGCGGATCGGCTTCGTGTTCGGCCGCCTGGGCATCACCATGGAGGCCTGCTCCAGCTGGTTTCTGCCGCGGCTGGTGGGGATGCAGCAGGCGCTGGAGTGGATCTATACCGCCGATGTGTTCGACGCCGAGGAGGCCAGGCGCGGCGGCCTGGTGCGCAGTCTCCACGCGCCGGACGACCTGATGCCCGCGGCCCTGGCCCTGGCCCACAAGCTCACCGACGGCCGCTCCCAGGTGGGCACGGCGCTGGCTCGCCAGATGCTGCAGCGAAACAGCGCCCTGGCCTCGCCGCTGGAGGCCCACCGGGTGGATTCCCTGGCCATGTTCTACACCTCCATCGGCGACGGCAAGGAAGGGGTGCAGGCGTTCCTGGAGAAGCGCCCGGCGGCGTTCAAGTCCACCGCCTCGGCCATGCCGCCCTTCTATCCCTGGTGGGACAAATAGCCGGCCACGACTTTTCCGTTGCCAGCCGCCCGTGGCGCGATCAGGCTGCCTGGGTCTGACGCCGGGAATGACGCATGGCTGCTCACCGCGCTCTCGCACTCTTAGCCCTTGTGGCCGTTGGGCTGGCCGGCTGCGCCAGCCTGGAGCGGCTGCCCGACCCGCCCGCCTACGCCAGCTGGTCGCGACCGTTGAAGGCCGCCGGCCTGCCCGGACGCCGGGTGCTGATCCCCAAGACCACCACCGCGGAATATCTGCGCAGCTGGGGGGTGCGGCTGGTCAACACCGAGCCGGCGTTCCGGGCCGGCTACACCGGCAAGGGGGTCACCGTGGCGGTGATCGACACCGGCCTGAAGTGGGCCCAGCCGGAGGTGGCCGATGTGGCGTCTGCGGCCTCCATCGACCTCATCGAGACCCGGGCGGCCGACAGCCAGGGCGCCGAGCATGGGGCGGCGGTGGCCGGCGGGGTCTCCGCGGCGCTGAACGGTGACGGCCTGGTTGGGGTGGCCTATGGCGCCACCCTGCTCTCCATCCGCGCCGACATCGACGGCACCTGCCTGAAGGAGTGCACCTTCCGCACCCGCGACCTGGCCCGGGGGATGGACTATGCGCTCAGCCAGGGGGCGCGGGTGATCGTGCTGGCGGTGCAGGGCCGCCGGCGGCTGAGCCCCACCTTCGAGGCGGCGCTGCAGCGGATCGCCGACGCCGGCGCCGTGGCGGTGATCGCCGCCGGCAATGAGGCCGCGGACGAGCCCACCTGGCCGGCCCGCTACGCCGCCGATCCCCGCTTCGCCAAGGCGGTGGTGGCGGTGGGCGCATCCCAGGCCACCGGCCAGCTGGCCATCTGGTCGAACCGCGCCGGCGCCAGCCAGGACCGCTTCATCGCCGCCCCGGGGGAGAAGCTCTACGTCAACTGCGACGCCAAGTTCTGCCGCCAGGTGTCCGGCACCTCCTATTCCACCGCCTATGTGGCCGGCGCCCTGGCGCTGATCCTGGAAGCCCGGCCCGACCTCACCGCCCAGGCCGCCGCCGAGGCGCTGCTGAAGGGCGGCCGCACCGACCTGGTGAAGCGCTCCAGGGTCCAGGAGACCGGCCGCGGCTTCCTCGACGTCGGCCGCGCGGTGGACGCCGTCCGCCGCCGCGGCCCGGTCCTCGCCGAGGTCAAGTAACGCCGCCGCAGCTCCGCCCCCATGCCAAGAACATGCTACGGATGCACACATCTCGGAAACAGTCATACGGTCAATGTGTTGACGCGTCTCCGATGGGGTCCTTCTCCCTCCAGGGAGAAGGTGGCCTCCCGCCAGGGAGGTCGGATGAGGGGCCGCGCCGAGGTTGGTGACGGCCATCCTGGCTGCGAATTATTCCGGCGGCGCCGAGCTGGCTGAAGCGCCTGTCGCAACCCCGACGCCGGCGTGACCCCTCATACGTCGGCTTCGCCGCCACCTTCTCCCTGGAGGGAGAAGGATCCTTGAATGCTAACTTACCCCCTTCGCGGGGATGAGCGGGGGGGATAGGCGATGGATGAACGTCAACGGCGGTTGGTATTACCCGAGTTTAGTCACCGAATTTACGCCAACAGAAATTTCTTCCCAAGCCGGCCGATGTATGATATTCTTGTTTTGTTCTCATCGTGCATCCCGCCCCTCAACCGCGCCCGCGCGGCGGCGCGCGCTTGAATCGCCGCATAGAAAAGGGGGGGTGTAGACAGGTCGAAAATTGCATTTCCGACGAAAGCGGCGCCTACACCTGTCGGGGCATACTTATCAGTATTCATTGAGGAAAATTCGCAAAATCGCCCCAGATTCGACGACCGGTTTTGCGCAACTGTCTACACCCGCCGTCCACGCCACGCAGCCGTCGCCCCCTCAGCGCCGCACCCCGCGCGCCAGTTCCAGCGTCTCCCGCGCCAGCCGCTCGCGGTCGGCGTCGGTGTCCATGATCGCCCCGGTGACCAGGGGCGAGACCCCGCGCTCGAACACCGCCCGCGCATCGGCCACGTCGGCGTCGTCGATCACCAGGCCGCCGATCAGGCCCCGGTAGTGGTCGGCCACCGCCAGCACCCCGGGGGTCACGCCCAGCTCGCGCATCAGTTTGGCGGCGGGACCCTTCAGCGCCTCGCCGCCGATGATCGGCGAGACCGCCACCACGGGGGCGGCGGAGGCGTCCAGGGCGGCGCGCAGGCCGGGCGCCGCCAGGATCGGGTCGATGCTGAGATAGGGGTTGGAGGGACAGATGATCACCGCTGCGAGGTCCGGCCGTGTGAGCGCCGCCGCCGCGCCGGCGCTCATCCGCGCCGCCGCCGCGCCCTCGAAGCGGATCGCCGTCGCCACGGGACGGCACTGCTCGCCGACGAAATAGCGCTGGAAGCCCAGCTCGCCGGCCTCGGTGACCACAATGGTGCGCACCGGATCGTCGCTCATGGGGACGATATGGGCGCTCACCCCCAGGGCGCGGGCCAGATCGGCGGTCACCGCCGACAGGCTCTGGCCGGCCGCCAGCCGGCGGCTGCGCTCCACATGCATGGCCAGGTCATGGTCGCCGAGATTGAACCAGGCCTCGCCCCCCAGCCGGCGCATCGCGGCCATGAAGCTCCAGGTCTCGCCGGTCAGGCCCCAGCCCCGCGCCCGGTCGGAAAGCCCGGCCAGGGTGTAGACCACGGTGTCGATGTCAGGCGACACATGCAGGCCCAGGTGCTCGACGTCGTCGCCGGTGTTGACGATGATGGTCAGCTCGTCATCGGCCAGCACCTTGGTCAGGCCGAACGCCAGCTTGGCCCCGCCGACGCCGCCGCACAGGGCGACCACGTGGCCGATGCCGCTCACCGGAACAGGTCCATGTCCATGGGCCGCAGGATCTCGCCCACCCCGGCGGTCTCGCTGGCCTCGTAGACAGCGCCGCGCACCACGGCCACGGGGGTCCCCTCGGTGGCCTCACCGATCACCAGCGAGGCGGCGGCGGCGATCTCGTCAGCCACCCCGATCACCGTGGCCTGCAGCACCCGGCCGAACAGGTCGCTCTCGCCGCGGCGGTCGCGGATCGGCCGGATGCCGGCCGAGCCGATGGCGGTGCCCAGGGTGCCCATCCGCCAGGCGCGGCCCAGGCTGTCGGAGATCACCACCGCGATGCTGACCCCGAACCGCGCCTGCAGGGCCTGGCGCAGGCGCCGCGCGCTGGCGTCGGGGTCCAGCGGCCACAGCAGCACCGCCTCGCCGGCCTCGCCTGCCGGCACGTTGGAGGCGTCGATGCCGGCGTTGGCCAGCACATGGCCCAGCCGGTGGCGCACGATGATCAGATTGGGCGCCGTACGCATCACCTCCTGGGCCTCGGCCAGGGCCAGCTCCACCACCTCGGGCGGCTTCTCGCACTGGGCGGCGACCTCGCGGGCCCGGTCGCTTGGGGTCACATGGGCCAGCGGCACGGTGCGGCCCTCGACCTTGGAGACCACCTTCTGGGCGAACACCACCACGTCGCCGGCCTTGAGCCCGCCCTGGGCGGCGAGGGCCTCGCCGGTGATCGCCGCCAGATCGTCGCCGGCCGCGAACAGCGGCAGGCCCTGGACCGCGGTGATGGAGACCCCGGTCATCAGCCCTCGGCCTTGCCGGTGATGCGGATGCCCGCCTGGCCCAGCTTGTAGCGGCGGTTGAGCTGGATCAGCACCGAGGTCAGCGCCTCGGCGGCGGCCGAATTGGCCAGCGGCCCGGCATGCCAGCTGCGCAGGCCCAGCTCGGCCAGCAACGCGCGGATCACCTCCACCGAAGCCGCGTCGTCGCCGCACACCAGCACGTCGGAATCGATGTCGCCGCCGGCGCCCAGCTTCTCGGCCCCGATGTTCTGCAGCGCCGAGACCACCCGCACGTCGGCGCCCAGGGCCTGGGCGGTTTCCGTCGCCGCGCAGCCGGCGGCGGGCAGCTGCACCGTGCCCACCTTGGGCGGCATCAGCGGCACGGTGGTGTCGACGACGATCTTGCCCTGCACGGCGTCCTTGATCTGGGCCAGGGTGCTGGCGTGGGCGGCGTAGGGCACGGCCAGCACGCAGACCTGGCAATGGCCGGCGGCGTCGGCCAGGCCCGCGCCCACCACCTTGCCCGGATAGCCATGCACCGCCACCTCGGCGGCCGACGCCTGGGCCTTGGCCGGGTCGCGGGAGCCGATCCAGACCTCGTAGCCGGCCTGGGCCAGCCGCCCCACCAGGGCGAAGCCCAGGTTCCCGGTTCCGCCCAGCACGCTCAGGCTGGAGATCTTCTGCTCGCTCATCGTCGTTCCTTGTCGTTGGCGTGGGGCTGGTCCTTGACGTCCGATAGCAGGCCGGCGGCGGGCTGCGCCATAGGCCGCGCGCGCCGGTGGCGATCAGTACCCCTGGGCCACCCCTTCGCGGCGCGGGTCGGCTGCGCCCACCAGGCCGTTGGGCGTGGCCGTCACTGCGTGCAGGCCGGAGCCCTCCGCGCCCTGGGCGGCGATGACCTTGACGCCGCGGGCCGCTAGGCCGTCGATGACGCCAGGCGCGAACTTCTCCACCTCGCCGGCGTAGAAGCCCCGGATGGCGATCAGGTTGGGCAGGGCCAAGGCCTGATCGGGCGGCAGCTTCCAGTCCAGGATCGCCACCAGGGCTTTCAGATTATAGGCCAGGATCGCCGGCCCGCCCGGCGAACCCACCGCGGCCACGAACCGCCCCCGCCGGTCCAGCACCACCGCCGGCGCCATGGATGAGCGCGGCCGCTTGCCCGGCTCGACGGCGTTGGCCGCCAGGCCGCCGGCCGCGTCCCGGGGCTGGAAGGAGAAGTCGGTGAGCTGGTTGTTGAGGAAGAAGCCTCCCACCATCCGCCCGGACCCGAACACGCTCTCCACCGTGGTGGTCATGGAGGCTACGTTCCCGGCCCCGTCGGCCACCACGAAATGGCTGGTGCCGCTGGGCTCGGCGGTGGCGTCGCTGCCCCGGTTCGGCGCGCCCCTGGGCTTGCCGGCGGCGGGCGGCGGTCCGGCGCTGGCTCCGATCAGCCGGGCGCGGTCGGCCAGATAGGCCGGGTCGAGCAGTCCCTGGGTGGGCACGTCGGCGAAGGCGGGATCGCCCACATAGAGGTCGCGGTCGGCGTACATCAGCCGGCTGGCCTGGCTGAACAGGTACCAGGCCTGGGGGTCGGCGGGTCCGCGCTGGTCGATATCGGTATGGGCCAGGATCCCCAGGCCGATCAGCAGCCCTGGCCCCCCCGACGGCGCGTCGGGGACGCAGACCAGATAGACCCGGTAGGGCCGGCACAGCGCCGGCCCGGACTTGGGCCTGTAGGCGGCCAGGTCGGCGGTGCTCAGCGTCCCCGGCCGCGGCTCCTGGCCCACGCGGGCCGCGATCGCCTCGGCGATGGAGCCGGTGAGGATGGCGCTGGGCCCCTCGGCGGCGATGCGCCGCACCGTGGCGGCATAGGCGGGGTTCTTCCACAGGTCGCCGGCCTGCACCTTGGTGCCGTCGGGCTTGCTGAAATAGGCGACCGCGTCCGGCTGGGCGGCCTGGGGCGCCCGCGACGCCGCCGCCGCCGCCATCCGTGCAGGCGCGGGAAAGCCCTGGTCGGCCAGCCGCTCGGCCTCGCCGAACAGGTCCTTCCAGGCCAGCTTGCCGTGCTGGCGCTGGGCCATGGCCAGCATCGCCACCGCGCCGGGCGCCCCGGTCGCGCGGCCAGAGACAAAGGCGTCGCGCCGGGAGAGCGGCTTGCCGGCCGCGTCCAGGAACAGCTCCGGGGCCGCCTCGGCCGGCGCCGTCTCGCGCCCGTCATAGGCGGTCACCTGGCGGGTGCTGGCGTCGTAATAGGTCAGGAACGCCCCGCCCCCGAGGCCGGAGCTCTGCGGCTCCACCAGCCCCAGCACCGCCTGCACCGCCACCGCCGCGTCCGCCGCCGAGCCGCCTTGCTTCAGCACCTGCAGCCCCGCCGCCACCGCCATGGGATTGGCGGCGGCGACCATGGCGGTCGGCCCACGGACCGGGACGCTGGCGCAGGCCGCCAGGGCGAAGATCAGGGCGAGGGGCGTAAGGCGCTTCAATGCGGGCATGGACGGCTTCACGATCGGGGAGGGGGCCACCTATAGCTTCGCCCGCGTGGACATCCAACGCCAAGCCTTGCAATCTCGGTGCA
>CAXNKO010000062.1:0-8255 GCA_964202685.1 Caulobacterales bacterium | reverse complement strand
GAGGGCTACGTCACCACCACCAACCCCGGGCCGAACCGCAACCACTTCCGCGTTCAGCTGCCGGAGAAGAGCCTGTGGAACCACCGATTCTATTTCATGGGCCTGGGTGGGGCGGCCGGCTCGACGCCGCCGGCGCCGCCGATGATCCTCGGGTCGGGGTTCGTGGTGGCGGTGACTGATACCGGACACCAGACCCACCAGCTGGACTGGAGCTTCATGAGCGACCCGGTCAAGGCCCTCGACCACGTCCACCGCGGCGCCCACGTCACCACCGTGGCCAGCCAGCAGATCACCCGCGCCTACTATGGCGGCGAGAAGTTCTACCGCTATCACGCCGGCTGTTCGGGCGGCGGGCGCATGGGCACCGAGGCCATCCGCCACCACCCGGAGGACTATGACGGGGTTCTGGTGGGCGGCAATGGCAACGCCCCCAAGAGCCGCATCAACAGCGCCGCCATGCTGAAGTTCATCCAGGCCAGCCAGGAACAGCATCGGCCGGGCGGCTGGGTCTCGCCGGCCAAGCTGAAGATGGTCGAGGGCCATGTGACCGCCGCCTGCGACCTGACCGACGGGGCCCTGGACGGCGTGGTCTGGGACTCGCGGCTCTGCCGCTACGACGTGGCCAAGCTGCAGTGCAAGGCGGCTGACGGCCCCGACTGCCTCACCGCCTCGGAGATCCGCACCATCAAGGCGATCATCCGCGGCCCCCACGGGCCCAAGGGCGAACTGCTCTCCGAGGGGATGCCGATCTCCAACATGAGCATGTGGAACTTCAATGGCGCCACGCCGCCGCCGTGGAAGCCGGAAGCCAGCGTCGAGAATCTCAAGACCGCCTCCAGCGCCTATGTCATCCCCACGACCATGGCCCACGGCCTGATCCGCAAGGACTATGACGTGCTCAAGGACATGGATTACAGCGCGCGCGCGATCAAGGAATGGGCGGCCGGGTTCACCGCCGGCGGCTTCAACATTCCCAGCCGGCCGCAGGACCTGGTCGGATTCCAGAAGGCCGGCGGCAAGTTCATCATGTGGAGCGGGTCCAGCGATCCCTGCTGCTCCTACATCGAGCAGGAACACACCTACGACAACGCCGCCAAGCTGTTCGGCGCCGCCGAGGTCACCAAGTTCTTCGCGCTGTATTCCATCCCCGGCATGGGCCATTGCCGCGGCGGCACCGGGCCGGAGGACTCCACCGACATGCTGCTGAGCGCGCTGATCGACTGGGTGGAGAACGGCAAGGCGCCCGCCGGCGTGGTCGCCCACCGCGGCGCCGACCGGGTGCAGACTCCGTTCCGCATCCTGACCACCACGGCCGAGGCCGGCGTGCCGTCGGCGGGGTCCGGCGCCGGACCGTCGCGGGACTTCCTGATGTGCCGCTATCCGATGGTGTCGGTGTTCGACAAGGCGAAGGCCAACACGCCCGGGGCGGTCTACGACGCCGCCAACTGGTCCTGCCGCGCCAGGCGGGGCTGACCGCTCAGAAGTCGGCGATCAGGGAGATCAGCACCCGGCGGGTGTCGTTCTGCTGATAGCTGTTGGCGGCGAGGATCTTCCAGGCCTTCACGTCGAAGACGTTTGACACCAGCGCCCGCAGGCTCATCGGCGTGTTCCTCACCGTGAAGCGATAGCGGGCGCCCAGATCGACGGTGGTGAAGGCCGGCGCCTGCAGCTGTTGGCCGCCCAGTTCGGCGTAGGTGCGGGTAGAGGCCGCCCGGCGGCCGGTGTGGGCCACGGCGGCGCTGAACGACAGGCCCTTGATCCCCGGCCGGTAGTCGGCGTCCAGGCGCGCCAGCACGGGCGTCACTCCCACCGGCCGCGCGCCCACCCGGCCCAGCCGGCGCGCCTCGCCGGTTACCGTCGGGCGCATCAGCACCGCCCCGGCGATCAGGTTCAACTTGTCTCCGATCACCGTGGAATAGGACGCCTCGACCCCCCGGTGCCGCACCGTGCCCAGACTGGTGAAGACGTTGACCGCGTTGAAGCTGAAGTAGGGTTTTTCGATGCTGAAGGCGCTCAGCACCAGGCGGCTGTGACCCCGGGCGTAGCGAATCCCGCCATCGATCTGGGTGGTGAGCGAGGCGTCCAGCTGTTCATTGCGGTTGGTGGCGTTCTCCGGCGCCAGCCCGCTCTCCTCCAGGCCGCGCACCAGGCTGGCGTAGACGCTGAGGTCCTTGCGCGGATGGGCCACCACCGCGGCGTTGTAGAGCCACGGCGTCTCGCGGCTGGCGGTGACCCGGGCGGCCTGGCGGAAGCTGGCGCGGTAGTCGCTCTTCTGCAGGCCGACATTGATCTGGCCGGCCCCCTCGATGCGGCCGACATAGTTCACCCCGCCAGTGACCTGGCGGATGGTTCCGTGGTCCACGGCGCTGAAGCGGAACTGCGGCTTCGCCTCCGGGTCCAGGGCGCCCAGCACCACCGGCCCCAGGTCGCGGCCATCGCCGCCGCCGGTCTCGTTCACCCTGTCGCGGGCCCGCACCATCAGCAGCAGCCGGTGACGCACCCCCAGGCCTTGGCCGTTCCAGACCAGTTGCGCCTCGCCGGAATAGGAACGGGCGTCCTGCACCGGGTCGGCCACCACGCTATGGCGTCCGCTCCCATCCGGACGCTCCACGAAGAACAGTTCGGAGTAGTTGTGCTTGCGGTGGGTGAAGGAGTCGAACACCCCGGCGCGCACCGACCAGCTGTCGCCCAGCCGAAAGCGGGTGATCACCCCCACGGTGCCGTTGTCGCTGGAATTCTCCGCCCAGCTCTGGCCCAGGTAGCGGTGGGAATTCGGAAATGGCGGCAGGAAGCCGTTCGCCGCCACAATCACCGGGCGCGCATCGCCGCCGCGGGTGGTGAACAGCCCCACCACCGGGGTGATCTCGCCGCCCTCAAAGTGAAACCGCGGAATGATCCCCAGCGTCCGGTAGTTGACCCCGGCCCCATCGACCGCCTCCTGGTGGTCCAGCGCCCAGCCCACCGCCACGCTCAGCCGATCCTTGATCACCGGGATCTGGGCGTCCACGTCCCAGGACGCGCCGCCGTAGACCTGGCTCGACACGCTGGTGCTGATCACCCGCTTGTCGCCGGAGGTGCGCAGGTGGAAGTCGACGATCCCGGTGGGGGCCGGGAAGGTGTAGTCGATGGCCGCGACCCCGACCCGGATCGTAAAGCCCGTGCGCATTCGGCTGTTGGTGGGCGCCACCGGATCGAAATAGACCCCGTCCAGGCGCAGATTGCCGGCCTTGAGCGGGCTGAAGCCGCGCACGTCCTGTTCGTTGTAGACGCCGATCCGCTCATTGCCGACCCCGGTGCCGAAGGCGTCCTGGGCCGCCACCACGGCGTTCTCGCCCGCCCGCTGGGCCGCAGCCTGGGACGGCGCCAGGGCCGCCAGGCCGATGGCCGCCGCCACGCCGCGCGAGGCGGCGGCTGTCACCCTACGTACTGACAAGTTTGATCGTCCCCTGACTGCGCCGCAGCTTCGAAGGCGCCTCGCCCCGCCTGTCAACGCCTGGCGGCGATGCCCCGGTAGAGCTCGGCGTAGGCCTCGCGGAACTTGACCGTGCTCGGGCCGGTGATGGCCTTGCGCCGGGTGGGATCGTTGTTGTTGCCCTTGGGCGCGCTTTCCACGAACGACACCTTCAGCTTCGCCGCCACCCCCGACATCTCCTTTAGGTGGGCCAGCACCTCCTGGGTGACCACGGTCTCGTCGCCGCACCAGTTGACGATGGTGGCGGGGATGGTGGCGGCTTCCAGCAGGGCGTGGACTTGCTGCTGCATGTCCAGGGTATGCACCGGCGCGTGGGGGTTGGGGTCCCAGGGCACCACCACCTCGTGACCGTCCAGCACCTTCTCGATCATGATCGAGTAATAGGCCCCGTCGACGCCGTAGACGGTGTTCAGCCGCGCGATGGTCACCGGCAGGTTGAAGGCCCGGGCGCAGAACCGCGCCACCGCCTCCAGGCCCAGCTTGGTGGCAGGGCTGGTGGCGGCGTAGGGCGTCGCCCCGCGGCCGATGGGATCGGTCTCGCTGTAGGCATGGAAGGGATCGTCATGGGGCGTGTAGACCCCCTGGGATGACACCACCAGGGCCGAGCGGGCGTTGCGGCAATGCTGCAGCATCAGCCCCGCGCCTTCCACATTGACCCGGATCGCCTCCTGCAGCTGGTCGAGTTCGGCCCGCATCCAGGCGAAGTGGGCCAGGCGGGTGAAGTCGGTGGGCAGGCCCTCGTACTGGCCCGAGCCGATGTCGGCGGCGAAGGTCTTGATCCCCAGGGCCTCCACCTCGGCGCGGGCGGCCGGATCGGCGAAGCGGGCCATGCCCCACACCTCATTGTCCCTGGCCAGGGCCTTGGCCACCGGCAGCACCGACTTGCCGGTCACCCCGGTCACCAGGATCTTCTCACCGCTCAGCATCGCGCGCTCCCGCCGTTTGTCATCCACCGACAACCTTGCGGCCCGATGGCCGACCTGTCGAGACCGAGGAAAGGTCAATGTTGATGCCAAATTCCCCTTAAGAGCAGGCGGCCGATTTGCTTATGTGGATACGACTGACCCCACGCGTCCCAAGGAGATCCCCATGCTCAAAGGCCACAAGATCCTGCTCACCGGCCTCACCGGCCAGGTTGGCGGCACCTTCGCCGACGTGCTGGCCCCGCACAATGAGCTCTATGGCCTCGCCCGCTTCACCAATCCCGGCAGCCGCGAGCACGCCGAGCGGGCGGGGGTGAAGACCATCGTCGGCGACCTGGCCATGAACCAGCTGGACGGCGTGCCCGAGGACATCGACTACGTCATCCACCTGGCCGCCAACACCAAGCCCGGCACCGCCGAGGTGGGCATGGCCCAGAACGCCGAGGGCACGGGGTTCCTGATGCACCGCTGCCGCAAGGCCAAGGCGTTCATCTATGTCTCCAACAATTCCCTCTACGCCGACAACGCCGACCCCGAGCACCGCTACAAGGAGACCGACCACGTGGGCGGCCACTCCCCCCACTCGGCCAACTACGGCCCCACCAAGCTGGCCGGCGAAGGCGTCGTGCGCTTCCTCTGCCGGCTCTACGGGACCCCGACCCTGATCGCCCGGCTGAACGTCTCCTACGGTAGCGTCTATGACGACGGCGGCCTGCCCGGCAACCTGTTGGAGAGCCTGCTGGCCCACCGCCCGATCAAGCTGGCCAAGAGCCGCACCACCACCATGTCGCCGATCAGCGAGACCGACATGGTCGAGCACCTGGACCACTTCGTCCGCGCCGCCGCCGTGCCGGCGGTGATCGTCAACTGGGGCGGCGACCAGGGCGTCGCCATCGAGGAGATGGTCCGCTACATGGCCGATCTGATCGGCGTCGAGCCCAAGATCGAATACACCGACGAAGGCGTCATCCCCAACCGCATCACCGACCCCACCTTCGGCGCCTCCCTGGGCATGCGGTGGACCATCGACTGGCATGACGGGGTGCGCGACATGATCAAGGCCCGGCATCCGGAGCTGGCGGTGAAGGGCGGGTAGACGGCGGGCCGGCCTCGCCGGCTTCGGGCGCCGCTGGGTGAGTTTGCGTTGACAACGCCGTCCAGGCCCTAGGATCGTGCAACAAGAAAAAAGGGACGAGCCATGTCCGGCGACAAGGCAGCCGAAGCCGACGGGCTGCAGATTGACGCGGCGGCGCTGAAGGCCCGCTATTTGCGGGAACGCGACAAGCGGATGCGGGCCGACGGCGCCGGGCAGTACATCGCCCCCACCGGACGCTTCGCCCACTATCTGGACGATCCCTTCGTCGAGGCGCCGTCGCGCGCGCCGGTGATCCGCGACGTGGACGCCGTGCAGATCGGCGCCGGGCTGGGCGGTCTGCTCGCGGCGGTCGAGCTCAGCAAGGCCGGGGTGGATGACTTCCTGATCCTCGACCGCGCCGGCGACGTCGGCGGCGTCTGGTACTGGAACCGCTATCCGGGCGCCGCCTGCGACATTGAATCCTACATCTACATGCCGATGCTGGAGGAGATGGGCTACCTGCCCACCGAGCGGTTTGCCCGCGGCCCCGAGATCTTCAAATACGCCCGGGACGTCGCCACTCGCTTCGACCTCTACCGCCGCGCCCTGCTCAGCACGGTGATCGAAGCCTTGACCTGGGACGAGGACGCCGGCCGCTGGATGATCACCACCAACCGCGGCGACGTGATCCGGGCGCGGTTCGTCAACCTGAACACCGGGCCGCTGACACGGCCGCGCCTGCCGGGCGTCCCCGGCATCGAGGGCTTCACCGGCCACAGCTTCCACGCCAGCCGCTGGGACTACGCCTACACCGGCGGCGATTCCTCCGGCGGCCTGACGGGCCTGCGCGACAAGCGGGTGGCGGTCATCGGCACCGGCGCCACCGGGGTCCAGTGCATTCCGCACCTGGGCCGTGACTCAGGCCATCTCTATGTCTTCCAGCGCACCCCGGCCCTGGCGCCGGCGCGCGGCAACCGGCCCACCGACCCGGCGTGGGCCGCCTCCCTCCAGCCTGGCTGGCAAGGCCGCCGGATGGAAGGCTTCACCCGCCTGCTCGCCGGCCTGCCCACAGACGAGGATTTCGGTGACGACGGCTTCGTCGAACTGACCACCAAGGTCGGCATCGAGCTCGACAACATGGGCGAGGCCGCCGAACAGCAGCGCAGGGCCGACATCGCCTACATGCAGGCCGTCCGCCGCCGGATCGACGAGACGGTCACCGACAGGGCCACGGCGGAGGCGCTGAAGCCCTGGTACTTCGCCGGCTGCAAGCGGCCCTGCTTCCACGACGAATATCTGCCGACCTTCAACCGGCCGAATGTCACCCTGGTCGACACCGACGGCCAGGGCGTGGAGCGGATCGAGGGCAATGCGCTCTACGTCGGCGGCGCAGCCTATGAGGTCGACTGCCTGATCTATGCCACCGGCTTCGACTTCTACAGCGTCGACATGGCGTTGCGGAACGGCTTCGAGATCTATGGCCGCGGCGGGCGCAGCCTGACCGACAAATGGCGGCCGGGGGTGGCGACGCTGCACGGCTTCACCAGCCGCGGCTTTCCCAACCTGGTGATCCAGACCAACGCCCAGGGCGCCATCACCTCCAACATCACCCACGCCCTGACCAACGGCGCCCGCCATTTCGCCTATCTGGTCGCGACCAGCCTCGAGCGCGGCCTGCGCAGCTTCGAGCCCACCGAGGCGGCCGAGCAGGACTGGGTCGAGCGCATCGTCGCCAGGGCCGACTACCGGACCCGGTTCGACGCCGAATGCACGCCCAGCTACTACAACAACGAAGGCCAGCCGGCCCGGGGCGTCGCGGTCAACGCCTTCTATCCCGGCAGCCCCTCGCGCTTCATCCAGATGACCGAGTCCTGGCGGGCCAAGGACGATCTCGAGGGGATGGAGGTTGTCTCGCGCCCTGTGTGAGGGCGCGGTCAGGGATCAGCCGTCCAGGGCTTCCAGCGGCTTTTCCGGAACCACCGGCGTGTGCGTCTCGGTGGCGTTGAGGATCATCGCCAGCGTGCCGTAGTGACCGCTGAAGCCGATCAGGTGGATCAACGCCACCTCGCCCAACACCGCCACCGCGCGCTCGTAGACCTCATCGGTCACCTTGCGGTCGCGCAACAGGGTGTGAAGGAAGTCGTGGAGGGCCCGCTCGTCGGGCTTCAGGTCGCGGGGCGGGCGGCCCGCGCGGATGTCCTCGATGGCGGTTGGCGCGATTCCCAACCCCACGGCCTTGGGGACGTGGACCCACCACTCATAGTCCGCCGACCAGAACCGCGCGGTGATCAGGATGGCCAGTTCCTGAAAACGAGGCTCGATGCCGCCGCTCTCCAGGCGGGTGAACTCGCCCAGCGCCCCCATTGAATCGGCGAACCTCGGGCTGCGGGCCAGGATGTTTATCGGCCCACTGAGGCCGCCCCGCGAGCGCTTCAGCATCGGCTCCACATAGGCGCGCTGCTCGTCGTCGAGTTCACCCGCGTCGAGGGTGCGCAGCCGGCTCTCACGATAGCGCCCGGGCGTTGTCATGGGGTTTCCCTTCCGCGGTTCCTGGCGCGCAGCCGATCTGCGCGGGAAGGTCTAGCTCAGAACGCGGGTGGGCGCGATGCCATCGATACGAGTCTGGCGCTCGGAATGTGTACGTGTCCCAGTTTCCAATCTGTCGTAGACGAAGCTGGAGTTGGAGGTCCCCCCGGAGCCGATATTGGCGACGGTGGAGATCTGCGTCTGCCGATTGCCGTCGCGAAGCTCATAGCTGTATGCGGAGATCAGGGGACACAATACC
>CAXNKO010000061.1:0-8268 GCA_964202685.1 Caulobacterales bacterium | reverse complement strand
TCCTGGCCACCGCGCGGCTGTTCATCCCGTTCGATATCGCCCATCCGGTGTGGATGGTCGGCTTCCTGGTGCTGACGGCGGTGACCTTCTGCCTGTTCGGTTTCGCCATCGGGGTCTGGGCCGATAGCTTCGAGCGGCTGCAGATCGTGCCCATGCTGGTGGTCACCCCGCTGACCTTCCTGGGCGGCAGCTTCTATTCCATTGACATGCTGCCGCCGGTTTGGCGCACGCTGACCCTGTTCAACCCGGTGGTCTATCTGGTCAGTTGCTTCCGCTGGAGCTTCTACGGGGTCAGCGACGTCAATGTGGCCGTCAGCCTGGCCATGACCGTGGCCTTCATGCTGGCCTGCCTGGCCGCCGTGGTGTGGATCTTCAAGACCGGCTACCGGCTGAAGGCGTGAGGCGCACGCGCCACTATGGTCCGTATGGCGTAACTTGACACCGAACGGACGGCGCGGCTATGCCAAGGCATGAGGATACGGAACGTCGTCCACAAGGGTCTTAGACGGTTCATCGACACTGATGACATCAGCGGCCTTCAGCCCTCCGTGGTCGAAAAAATACGCCGTATGGTCTCTTTTCTCCAAGACATGGAGCACGAGACGGAACTGCGGGCGACGGCGGGCTGGAAGGCGCACATGCTCGGCGGAGACCGCAAGGGAACCTGGAGTCTCTTTGTCACGAAGAACTGGCGAATGACGTTTCGGATCGATGCTGGCGAGATCGAGATCATCGACCTCGACTATGAGGATTACCACTAGGAGGTGGCCATGAACGCAATCGTGGGACTGCGGATGAAAAGTCCCGCCCATCCCGGCGGCTTCATCCGGCACGAAATCATCGGACCGCTGGGCCTTTCGGTTACGGCGGCGGCGGGGGTCCTCGGGGTTACGCGGGCCACGCTCTCGACGCTGCTCAACGAGCGGGCGCACCTGTCGTCTGAAATGGCGCTGCGGATCGAGAAGGCGTTCGGTGTCTCGATGGACACGCTCATGCGCATGCAGAACAGCTTTGACATCGCCCAGGCGCGCAAGCGTGAAGGCGACATCCATGTGGCCCCGTTCAAGGGCCTGGACGGGGCGGGTCGTCCGGTCACGATCTGAACGCGCAATACGCGGCGCAACCGAATACGCCTCACCCCCGCACCACCCGGAACGGCACCACCGCGCGCTCGTGGGCCGGCACTTCCAGGCGCTTGTCCACCGGCGGGAAGGCCCGCTGGGCGCAGTCCTCGCGCTCGCAGATGCGGCAGGAGACGCCGATGCGCTCCGGGGCGGCGCTGAGGTCGACGCCGGCAGAATAGACAAAGGCGTCGGCGTATTGCAGCTCGCAGCCGAAGCCCAGCACATAGCGGCGGTCCTTGGCCAGATAGGACCCTGACGACTTCCACACCGTGCGCGCCATGCACAGATAGCGCACCCCGTCGGGCATCTCGGCCACCTGCACATGGAAGCCCGCGCCCGCCGCCTCATGCACGTTCCACAGCGGGCAGGTGCCGCCGAACCGGGCGAAGCGGAAGCGGGTGGCCGAGTGGCGCTTGGTGATCGAGCCCGCAGCATCGACGCGGACGAAATACATCGGCACGCCGCGCTCGCCCGGCCGCTGCAGGGTGGAGAGCCGGTGGCAGGTCTGTTCCAGGCTGGTGTTGAAGCGCAGGCTGAGCTGCTCGACGTCGTGGCGCAGCTCCCGCGCCGCCTGCATGAAGGTCCGGTAGGGCATCACCAGGGCGCCGGCGGCATAGTTCCCCAGCCCCACCCGGCAGACGTCCACCGCCTCGGGGCTCATCAACCCGGCCTGGGCCAGTTCGGCCTCGATCAGGTCGGAAAGCTCCGTGGCCGCCAGATGGTAGGCCATCTGGAAGGTGCGGGTCTCCACCGTCTGGGCCGGGTTCAGCGACAGCGTGCGCGTGTCCGGATCATAGCGGCGCATCAGGTCGCCGCCCGCGTCGAGGCGCAGGCGCACGCCATGGCGCTCGTGGAGGCAGGCGGCCAGGGCCGCCTCGCTGGACACCGCGTTGCCGGCGGTCCCCACCAGGCCGGCCAGGGCCTCGGCGGCGCGGTCGAGCCCGTCGAGGTAATTGTTCTTGTCGTTGAAGAAGTCGCGCACCTCCTCATAGGGCAGCAGCGAGCTGGCGGCGGCGGTCTCGTCGAGGCCCACCGCCTGGTCGGCCAACTGCATCCGCTCGTCCAGGCGCCGGAACGCCCGGTGCAGATCCAGATAGCGCCGCGCGAAGGCCGGCGACTGCAGCGCCACCTGGCGGATTTCCGAAAGCGTCACCGGCGCCTCGGCCCGGGCCTCGTCGGCCAGGGCCTCGCGCAGGTCGGCCATCAGCCGCTGGCCGTCATCGGCGTCCAGCGCCGCGGCGGCCACCCCGAACACGTCGCTGATCGCCGCGATGATCCGCGCCGTCACCGGCCGCTGATTGGCCTCGATCTGCGACAGATAGCTGATCGACACCCCCAGCGCCTGGGCGCTCACCGACAGGGTCCAGCCCCGGGCTTCGCGCAGCGCCCGCACCCGCGGGCCGATGAATTGCTTTTCCCTTGTTCGCAACTTCGCTTCTCCGCATCACGTCTCGGTGAAGGTTTTCGCACGATCCCGTTTGCGTTTCTGCTGTTTTGTCGGCTTAAGCGGGCAATTGGCAAACGAACAGCCGTGCGCCTGCGCGCGCACCGGGTTTCACAACTTCGCTAGAGGCCGATGAAAGAGATCCTTGTAGAACTTGAACGCCGCCGCGCCGAGGCGCGCGCCGGGGGCGGCGAACGCCGGGTCGCCGGTCAGCACGCCAAGGGCAAGCTGACCGCGCGAGAGCGGGTCGAACTGCTCGTGGACGAGGGCTCCTTCGAGGAGTTCGACATGTTCGTCGAGCACCGGGTCACCGACTTCGGCATGGCCGACCAGAAGGTGGCCGGCGACGGGGTGGTCACCGGCTGGGGTGAGATCAACGGCCGGCTGGTGTTCGTGTTCTCCAAGGACTTCACCGTGTTTGGCGGCTCGCTGTCCAACGCCCACGCCCAGAAGATCGTCAAGATCCAGCGCCAGGCGATCAAGGCCGGCGCGCCGATCATCGGCCTGTTCGACGCCGGCGGCGCGCGCATCCAGGAGGGCGTCGACGGCCTGGCCGGCTATGCGGACATCTTCCTGGAGAACACCCTGGCCTCGGGGGTGATCCCGCAGATCGCGGTGATCATGGGCCCCTGCGCCGGCGGCGACGTCTATTCCCCGGCGATCATGGACTTCATCTTCATGGTGAAGGACACCAGCTACATGTACGTGACCGGCCCCGATGTGGTGAAGACGGTCACCCACGAGGATGTCAGCCACGAGGACCTGGGCGGCTACCGGGTTCACGCCATCAAGTCCGGCGTCGCCGACGGCGCGTTCGAGAACGACCTGGAGGCCATGACCCAGGTGCGGCGGATGGTGGACTTCCTGCCGCTCTCCAACCGCGAGAAACCGCCGCGCTGGGAAAGCTTCGACGATCCCAATCGCGAGGAGGCCAGCCTCGACACCCTGGTGCCGGCCAACCCCAACAAACCCTACGACATCAAGGAACTGATCCTGAAGATCGTCGATGAGGCGGACTTCTTCGAGATCGGCGAGGGCTTCGCCCGCAACATCGTCGTTGGCTTCGCCCGCATGGACGGCGCCCCGGTGGGCATCGTCGCCAACCAGCCCCAGGTGCTGGCCGGGGTCCTCGACATCGACGCCTCGCGCAAGGCGGCGCGCTTCGTGCGCTTCTGCGACGCCTTCGAGATTCCGCTGATCACCCTGGTGGACGTGCCGGGCTTCATGCCGGGCACCAGGCAGGAACAGGGCGGCCTGATCCGCCACGGCGCCAAGCTGCTGTTCGCCTTCGCCGAGGCCACGGTGCCCAAGGTGACGCTGATCACCCGCAAGGCCTATGGCGGCGCCTATGACGTGATGAGCTCCAAGCACATCCGCGGCGACGTCAACTACGCCTGGCCCACCGCCGAGATCGCGGTGATGGGCGCCAAGGGGGCGGTGGAGATCATCTTCCGCGCCGAGATCGGCGACGCCGACGCCATCGCCGCGCGTACCGCCGAGTACCAGGCCCGCTTCGCCAACCCCTTCGTGGCGGCCAGCCGCGGCTACATCGACGATGTGATCAAGCCGCGCGAAACCCGCAAGCGGATCGTCAAGGCGCTCGGGCGCCTCAAGGGCAAGACCCTGACGAACCCCGCCAAGAAACACGACAACATCCCGCTTTAGACGGTCGCCATGTTCTCAAAGATCCTGATCGCCAACCGCGGCGAGATCGCCGTCCGCATCATCAAGACCTGTCGCAGGATGGGGATCGCCACCGTGGTGGTCTATTCCGAGGCTGACGCGGATTCCATGGCCGTGGAAATGGCCGACGAGTCCGTCGCCATCGGCCCGGCCCCGGCCTCCGAGAGCTATCTGGTGGCCGACAAGATCGTCGCCGCCTGCCGCCAGACCGGCGCCCAGGCGGTGCATCCGGGCTTCGGCTTCCTGTCGGAGAACGCCGGCTTCGCCAAGCGGCTGGCCGACGAGGGCATCGTGTTCATCGGCCCCAATCCCCACGCCATCCAGGCCATGGGCGATAAGATCGAGTCGAAGAAGGCCGCCACCAAGGCCGGCGTCTCGGTGGTGCCGGGCCACGTGGGCGAGATCGACGACGTCCCCCACGCCATCAAGATCTCCGAGGAGATCGGCTATCCGGTGATGCTGAAGGCGTCCGCCGGCGGCGGCGGCAAGGGCATCCGCATCGCCTGGAACCGCAAGGACGTGGAGGAGGGCTTCCCCGCCGTGCGCGCCGAGGCCAAGTCCAGCTTCGGCGACGACCGCATTTTCATCGAGAAGTTCATCGTCAATCCGCGCCACATCGAGATCCAGGTGCTGGGCGACAAGCACGGCCATGTGGTGCATCTGTTCGAGCGGGAATGCTCGATCCAGCGCCGCAACCAGAAGGTCATCGAAGAGGCGCCGTCCCCGCTGCTGGACCATGACACCCGCATGGCCATGGGCGCCCAGGCCGTGGCGCTGGCTCAGGCGGTGGGTTACGATTCCGCCGGCACCGTCGAGTTCGTCGCCGGCCAGGACAAGAGCTTCTTCTTCCTGGAGATGAACACCCGCCTGCAGGTGGAGCACCCGGTCACCGAGTTGATCACCGGCGTCGATCTGGTGGAGCAGATGATCCGCTCCGCCTTCGGCGAACCGCTGAGCTTCGACCAGGACGGCCTGAAGATTACCGGCTGGGCCATCGAAAGCCGCATCTACGCCGAGGACCCCTACCGCGGCTTCCTTCCGTCCATCGGCCGGCTGGTGCGCTATGCGCCGCCGCCGGAGGATGACCAGGGCCCGATCAAGGTGCGCAACGACGCCGGCGTCCGCGAGGGCGACGAGATCTCGATGTTCTATGACCCGATGATCTCCAAGCTCTCCACCTGGGCGCCCGACAGGCTCACCGCCATCGACGCCATGGGGCGGGCGCTGGAGGACTTCCACATCGAGGGCCTGGGCCAGAACATCCCGTTCCTGGCCGCGGTGATGGACCAGGCGCGGTTCCGCTCCGGTGAGCTGTCCACCAACTACATCAAGGATGAGTTCCCCGACGGGTTCCATGGGACCGAGCCCACCGAGTTTCAGCGCGACCTTATGGCGGCGGTGGGGTGCGCCATGCACCGCATCGTCACCGCCCGCTCCGCGCCGCAACTGCTGCGCCAGGACTGGGTGGTGATCGAGAACGGCGAGCGCCGCCTGGTGCGGCTCGCCAACGGCGGCACGGCGTTCAAGGTCGAGTTCCTGGACGACGGCCGCAAGCTCGACCTCACCGACGTGAAATGGCGCCCCGGCCAGCCCACCTTCCGCGGCGCCCTGCACGGTCAGGACTTCACCGCCCAGGTCCGCCCCGCCGCCGAGGGCTTCATCGTCCGCCACCGGGCGGCCCAGGCCCATGTGCTGGTGTTGAGCCCGCGCCAGGCGGAACTGCACGAGAAACTGCCGCCAAAGCTGGCCGCCGACACCTCCAAGATGGTGCTGTCGCCCATGCCGGGCCTGGTGGTGGCCATGGACGTGGCGGTGGGCCAGGCGGTCACCTCCGGCCAGCAGCTGGCCATCATCGAGGCCATGAAGATGCAGAACATCATCCGCGCCGAGCGCGATGGCGTGGTCAAGATGGTCGGTCCCAAGGCCGGCGATTCGGTGGCCGCCGACGAGGTGCTGGTGGAGTTCGCCTGATGCAGGCCCCGCGGTCGGCGGGCGGCTACGCCTCCATCAGCGAGCTGACCCGGCGTTTCAGCCTCACCGCCCGGGCGATCCGCTATTACGAGGAACGCGGCCTGATCGCCGCCGCCCGCGATCGCCAGAACGCCCGGCGCTTCGACCAGCGGGCGCAGCGGCGGCTGTCGCAGATCACCCAGCTGCGCAAGGCCGGGCTGTCCATCCCCGACATCGAGGACATCCTTCACCGCGCCGAGACCGCCGACGCCCACGACGTCACCTGCCTGGCCCTGCAGCGGCTCACCCGGCGGCTGGACGCCCTCGACCTCGAACGCCGCGCCGTGCAGGCCACCATCGAGGCGGTGAAGAGCGGCGCCGTCGCGCCCTGAAGTCCAGACACCGACCGAAACGCCAAACGGCCGCGCTGGGGAGCGCGGCCGCTTTGGTGTGGGTATCGGCTGACCAATCCCGATCCGGGGGGCTGGGGGGGCTGTTCAGGGTCCAAACCGGTTCCGATCAGCCGACAGTGAGTTTGTCGCCCGGCGCTGTGGCGCGAGAGCGTCCGGAATTAGGCCCTTTCGAGGCAGGCCGCCGTTGTATCGAAGGCACAGTTCATGACGGAAAGTTCACATCGCCGCCTGTGACGGTTGCGGAATTCGCCTCCCGAGCGGATAGTCACGGCTAACGGCGGCCTTATTTCGGTCGCCAGGGCGTGGGGCCACGCGGCGTCTCCAGGATCTTTGGGTTCTGCGCGGATAATATGAGACGGCAGAGGCGGTCCCTAGGGGCCGCCTTTCTTGCATCTGGGCGCCGAACTGGCTGGAAAAGCTCGATAAACACCCAACAGTTGGCGCTTGCTTCGGGCCCAGCCCGGCGACTATCTTGGCGCCGCCTCGGCGTGGCCGGGCAAGCCGAGGATTGTGATGGACGCCAGTATCTTCATTAGCTTTGCGACGGAGGATCGCAAAGTCGCCAGCACCCTGTGCAAAGCGCTGGAGAGTCGCGGCTTCAAATGTTGGATATCCAGCCGCGACATCCAGCCCGGCGAGAACTTCCAGGTCGCCATCGTCCGCGCCATTCGCAAGGCCCAGGTCCTGCTGCTGGTGTTCACCGCCAATTCCAACAAGTCCCAGGAAATGACCAAGGAGCTGGCCCTGGCCAGCCAGGAACAGCTGATTGTGGTGCCGTTGCGGGTCGAGGACGTCAAGCCCAGCGACGCCTTCGCCTATGAGTTCGCCACCCGCCAGTGGATCGATTTCTTCGCCGACTGGGAATTCGCCATCGACCAGCTGAGTGAGCGGCTGACCCAGGCGCTGCCAGCCCCGGTGGCCGCCGCCGCCACTGCGGACACCGCAGCCGCTCCGGTCGTCGCGCCACCCCCGGCCAAGCCCGCACCCGCACCGAAGCCCGCCGCGGCCGCACCGGCGCCGCCCCCGCTCTCGATGGACGAGATCAGAGTGCAGCGCGACGCCATTCTGCCGGAAAAGCCGATTGGCGAGAGCGTGGAACCGGGCCACGAGACCGACCCCGGCAAGACCGGCCGCCGCCGGGGGATATGGCTGGCCCTGGCCGCGGTGATCGTGGTGCTGATCGGGGTGGGTCTCGCCGCGCCGGCCCTGTTCGGCAAGAAGCCGACGGCGGCCGATCCGGCCCCGGCCGCCGCCGTCCCGCTTCCGGACAGCGTCGAGGCGCCGGCCGCGGAGCCGGCTGTCGTCGATCCCCTGGCGGCGCCGGCCGATCCCCTGGCCGTGGCCGAGGCCGCCAAGCCTGTGGTGAAGCCCAAGCGCAAGGCGGCGCCGAAAAAGGTCGAGGATATCCCCTACTGAGGTGAGGCCGCCGCCAGCTTCGCCGCAGCCGTCGCCCCCTCCGGCAGCACATAGTCCTTGAACCGGTCGCGGATCACCTTCTTGTCGATCTTGCCAGTGGCGCCGAGCGGGATGTCATCCACGAACAGGATCTCGTCGGGCATCCACCAGCGGGCGATCTTGCCGTCCAGGAACTGGCGAAACTCCGCCGCCGTGGCCGTCTCGCCGTCGCGCAGCCTGACCAGCAGCAGCGGCCGCT
>CAXNKO010000060.1:0-8544 GCA_964202685.1 Caulobacterales bacterium | reverse complement strand
GCTACGCAACGGCTCCACGCATCGCCGCTCAGATGTCCGGGATGGGTGACCATCGCGCACCGCCAGTGGCCTGGTTTTACACCGCCACACTGGCCTGGTTTTGCTCCGCCGTTGACAGTCATCCATGGCGGGCGTGGCGCCTCCGTGCTCTGGAACAGCGTTGGTCTAAGCAGCCAAAACCTATTCCAAATCAGCCGGTTATGCTACGTTCGCCAGCCCGTTTTCAGGCCCAGCGTGAATAAGACGGGCTAGTGTTGTGGCGCGCGCTGAGGCATGCCCGAGTGCCCCGGATGGGTCGATGCCATACCATCTGTGGCTATTTTCCGCGTGAACCCCCGGAGCCCCGCCCCATGCGCACCACCCTCAACCTCGACGATGACCTGCTCGCCGCGGCGCGGGAGCTGACCGGGGTTGCGGCCACGTCCGCCCTGATCCACGAGGCGTTGCGGGCGCTAGTCGAGCGGGAGAGCGCGCGGCGGCTGGCGCGGTTGGGCGGCAGCCAGCCGGGGCTCGCGGCGGGGCGGCCACGCTGATAAGGTCGGCGACCGACGCCGTCCATTCCTGGAGCCCGCCCATGCATTCCCTGGTCATCCGCAACGCCCGCATCGTCGATGGCGCCGGGGCGGCGGCCTATCCGGGGGATCTGGCGGTGCAGGGGGACCGCATCGTCGCCGTCGGCAAGGTGGACGGCGCCGGCGCGATGGAGATCGACGCCAAGGGCCATGTGCTGGCGCCCGGGTTCATCGACATCCACACCCACTATGACCCGCAGCTGTGCTGGGACCGCAACGCCACGCCGACGCCGGAGCATGGGGTGACGTCGCTGGTGATGGGCAATTGCTCGATCAGCCTGGCGCCGGTGAAGGCCGCCGACCGCACCCGGGCGATCCACCTGTTCGGCTCGGTGGAGGACATGGAGGGCCGGCTGCTGGAGGCCACGGTGCCCTTCGCCTGGGAGGGGGTGCCCGACCACATGGCCTATCTGCGCCAGGGGCTGGGGCCGAATGTGGCCTCGCTGGTGGGCCATTCGATGATCCGGCTCTATGTGATGGGGGCCGCGTCGCAGGAGCGGGCGGCCACCGACGCCGAGATCGCGGCCATGGGCGATCTGCTGCGCGAGGCGCTGCGGGGCGGGGCCTATGGGATATCCTTCACCTTCAACCACTTCGACGAGTTTGGCCATCAGCTGCCCTGCTACTACGCCGACCGGCGCGAGCGGCTGGCGCTGTTGCAGGTGATCGCCGCCGAGGGACGCGGGGTGGTGGAGGTGGCGCCCAATTTCTTCAAGCGGGACCTGGGGATTCCGACGGTGGATGAGTGGGGGGATCTGGCGCTGGAGTCGGGCGCGTTTGTCACCCTGTCGCCGATCCTGGTGATGCCCAATCTGGAGGGGGGCTGGAAGACCATATTGGATCGGGTGCAGGCCTGGCGCGACAAGGGGGCGCCGCTCTACGCCCAGACCCAGGTGCGGCCGCTGGACATGACCGTGGACCTGACCAAGGGCTCCACAGTGCTGTCGAAGTCCTCAGCCTGGCGGGGCAGTTTCGAGGCCAGCGTCGAGGAACGGCTGCGGCTCTACCGCGACCCTGCGGCCCGCGTGGCGCTGATCGCCGAGGGCGAGCGGCTGAAGAACGCGCTGCTGCCGCTGGTGGTCAAGCGGGTGCGCAGCGCCGCCAACCGCGCCTATGAGGGCCGGAAGGTGGCCGACATCGCCGCGGCGGAGGCCAAGAGCTTCACCGAGGCGCTGCTGGACATCGCCGTGGCGGACGATCTGGAGACCGAGTTCACCCTGTCGGGCTTCCTGCACGCCGACGAAGCCAATGTGGCCATCCTGCTGCGGCATCCGGCGGTGCATGTGGGGTCGGGCGACGCCGGGGCCCACATCAGCCAGTTCGCCGGGGCCGGGGACACCTGCTACCTGTTCGAGAAGTTCGTCCGTGAGCGGGGGGATTTCACCCTGGAGGAAGCGGTGCAGGCGCTGACCTCCAAGCTGGCCGAACGGTGGGGATTTACCGACCGCGGCGTGCTGGCGGCGGGCAAGTTCGCCGACCTGGTGATCTTCGACCCGGCGACCATCGCCCGGGGCGAGGAGGTGTGGGTGGACGACGTGCCCGGCGACCAGGGCCGCTATATCCGCCGGCCGCTCGGCATCGACCGGGTGATCGTCAACGGCCAGATGCTGGTGGCGGACGGCGTCTATTCCGACGCGCAGCCGGGGCGGTTGCTGTAGGCGTGAGCCTTAGCGGAAGCGAAGGACCCCCTCAGTCGCTTCGCGACAGCTCCCCCGGAGGGGGGCATGGCTGTTGCGTCAAGCTCCTCCCCCGTCGGGCCACCGTATTCACACATCTCTGAAACACTCATTCGTTCAATAGCTTTGTCCCTTCTCCCCTTGCGGGAGAAGGTGGCCCTGCCCCCGGGTCCGGCCGGAGGCCGGCCCGAGGCTAAACTCCACAGGGTCGGATGAGGGGTGTTCCCCGACCCACCCGGTTAAGGTGTTGCGGAACATCAGCAATCTCGGCGAAACCCCTCATCCGACGGCTGCGCCGCCACCTTCTCCCGCAAGGGGAGAAGGATCAAGAAACCCCTCTGCCGACGATGTGTGAATACGATAGCCCGCTGGGGGAGGGGGACCGCGAAGCGGTGGAGGGGGCTGGCCAGTGTGCTAGAAGGCCGCAACTCGCAAAACGGCCGCGCCGGCGCGGCTGAACATCGGAGGGAGACGCCTTGGAATATCGTCGACTTGGAAACTCCGGCCTGAAGGTCTCGCGGATCACGCTGGGCTGCATGTCCTATGGCGACCCCCAGCGGGGGATGCATGAGTGGAGCCTGCCCGAGGTTCAGGCGCGGCCGATGATCAAGGCGGCCATCGAGGCGGGGATCAACTGCTTCGACACCGCCAACGGCTATTCGGCCGGCTCCAGCGAGGAGATCCTCGGCCGGGCGCTGAAGGATTTCACCCGGCGCGAGGAGGCGGTGGTGGCCACCAAGGTCTGGGCCCCGATGCACAAGGGCCAGAATGGATCCGGCCTGTCGCGCAAGTCGATCCTGGCCGAGGTGGACGCCAGCCTGAAGCGGCTGGGCACCGACTACATCGACCTCTATCAGATCCACCGCTGGGACCCGGAGACCCCCATCGAGGAGACGCTGGAGGCGCTGAACGACGTGGTGCGGGCGGGCAAGGTGCGCTACCTGGGGGCCTCGTCGATGGCCGCTTGGCAGTTCTGCAAGGCGCTGCATGTGGCCGGCGAGCACGGCTGGACGAAGTTCATCTCCATGCAGAACCACCTGAACCTCATCTACCGAGAGGAGGAGCGCGAGATGCTGCCGCTGTGCCGCGCCGAGGGGATCGGGGTGATCCCGTGGAGCCCGCTGGCGCGGGGCAAGCTGGCCCGGCCGTGGAGCGAAGAGCCCACCACCCATCGTGAGAAGACCGACGTGTTCGGCGGCGGCCTCTATGCGCGCACCAAGGCGGCCGACAAGGCGGTGGTCGAGGCGGTGGGGGCGGTGTCCGAGGCGCTGGGTGCGCCGCGCAGTCAGGTGGCGCTGGCCTGGATGCTGGCCAAACCGGAGGTGACATCGCCCATCGTGGGGATCTCCAGCCAGAAGCACTTGGACGACGCCTTGGGGGCGCTGACGCTCAAGCTGGACGCCGAGACGATCAAGGCGCTGGAGGGGCCCTATGTGCCCCATCCGGTGCTGGGCCACAGCTAGGAGATCAAGGCATGGCGAAGGCGAAGAAATCCCTGCGGGTGGCGGTCACCGGCGGCTCGGGCAAGGTGGGCCGCGCGGCGATCCAGGCGCTGAAGGCCGCCGGCCACAAGCCGGTGAACTTTGACCTGAGACCGTCCCCGGACGGGGTGCGCACGGTGATCGCCGATTTCGCCGATTTCGGCCAGGCCATGGGGGCGCTGGCGGGGATCGACACCCAGGGCGACGGCCCGCCGGACGCGGTGGTGCATCTGGCCGGCATCGCGGCGCCGGGGATCGCGCCGGACCACACCATCTTCAACAACAACACGCTGTCCACCTACAACGTCTTCGCCGCCTGCCGCCGGCTGGGGATCCGCCGGGTGGTGTGGGCCTCCAGCGAGACGGTGCTGGGCCTGCCGTTCGATACGCCGCCGGACTATGCGCCCATCGACGAGAGCCACCCGCTGCGGCCGGCGTGGTCCTATGCGCTGTCCAAGCGGCTGGGGGAGAGCATGGCCGACGAGTTCGTGCGCTGGGCGCCGGAGCTATCGGTGAGCTCCCTGAGGTTTTCCAACGTGTTCGCGGCGGAGGATTACGCCAAGCTGGCCGCCATCCAGGCCAATCCGGGGCCGCGCAAGATGAACCTGTGGGGCTATGTGGACGCCCGCGACTGCGGCGAGGCCTGCCGGCTGGCGGTGGAGGCGGCGGTTCCCGGCCATGAGGCGCTGATCATCGCCGCGGCCGACACGCTCGCAGACATTTCCTCGGACATGCTGATGGCCGAGTATTTCCCCCAGGTTCCCCTGCGCGGGCCGTTGGGGACCTATCAGACCCTGCTTCGCATCGACAAGGCCGAGCGGCTGATCGGCTACAAGCCGCGCCATTCCTGGCGCGACGTGATCCCGGAGTCATGATCGAGGCCCTGCCGGGGCTGGTGAACGCCGACCCGGCCCTGGTGCGCCGGGGGCGGTTCGTGGACGTGACCTTCCTGCTGCAGGTGGGCGAGGACGCCTGGCTGATCACCATCGAGCGGGGCCGGATCGTCGCGGCGACGAAGGGCCCGTTGGTCATGCCGCGCTGGACCTTCGCGCTCCGGGCCGAGGCCGAGGACTGGGGCCGGTTCTGGGCCGCCGCGCCGCAGCCGGGGTTCCACGACCTGTTCGCGCTGATCCGCCACAAGCGGCTGATCGCCGAGGGCGACCTGCACCCGTTCATGGCCAATCTGTTCTATTTCAAGGCCGTGCTGGGGTCGCTGCGTGGGAGGATCGCCTGATGGCCGCCAATTTCGAGCCCATCATTGGCCGCTACCTGCGGCTCGACCTGGAGGGCCAGCCGCACCGGGTCTATGTGGAGGAGGCCGGCCAGGGGGTTCCATTGCTGTGCCTGCACACCGCCGGGGCCGACAGCCGCCAATGGCGCGGGGTGATGAACGACCCGGAGATCCTCAAGGACTTCCGGGTGATCGCCTTTGACCTGCCCTGGCACGGCAGGTCCTCGCCGCCGGCCGGCTGGCATGAGCTGGAGGAATACCGGCTGACTCGCCGGGCCTATGTGGACGCCATCGTCGCAGTGGCCGACGCGCTGGAACTTGAGGCTCCGGTGGCCATGGGCTGCTCCATCGGCGGGCGCATCGTGCTGCACCTGGCCCTGGAGCGGCCGGACCGGTTCGCCGCGGTGATCGGCCTGCAGGCCGGCGCCCATGTGGAGCCCTATTACGACACCCAGTGGCTGCACCGGCCGGACGTGCATGGGGGCGAGGTCTGCGCCGGCGTGGTGAGCGGGCTGGTGGGGCCGCAGGCCAGCGACGCCGACCGCTGGGAGACCTTGTGGCACTACATGCAGGGCGGACCCGGCGTGTTCAAGGGCGACCTCTATTTCTACAAGCTGGACGGGGACATACGTGGCGATCTTGACAGGATCGACACCGCCCGCTGCCCGGTGCACCTGCTCAGCGGCGAGTACGACTATTCCTGCACGCCCGAGGACACGCTGGCCGCCGCGGCGCGGATCAAGGGCGCGACGGTGAAGATCATGCCGGGGATCGGCCACTTCCCGATGAGCGAGGCGCCGGCGGTGTTTCTGGAGCATTTGCGGCCGGTGCTGGCGCGGGTGCTCAGGGAGCGCCCACCACCTGGACCACCGCGCGGGTGAGCGTCTCCAGTTCCGCATCGCTGACGACGAACGGCGGGGTCAGATAGATCACCTTGCCCATGGGGCGGATGAAGACGCCCTGGTCGATGAAGCGCTGGGTGAGGGCGGCGGCGTCGACGGCGGTGGCGAATTCCACCACGCCCACGGCGCCCGTGACGCGGACGTCGATGACGCCCGGCGCGGCGCGGCAAGGGGCGAGGCCGTGGCGGAGGCCAGCGGCGATGTGGGCGACCTGGGCCTTCCAGGCGCCGGTTTCGAACAGGTCGAGGCTGGCGTTGGCGGCGGCGCAGGCGAGGGGATTGCCCATGTAGGTGGGGCCATGCATCAGCGCCGCGCCGGGATCGTCGGACCAGAAGGCCTCGAACACCCGGGCGCTGGCGATGGCCGCCGAGAGCGGCAGGGTGCCGCCGGTGAGCGCCTTGGACAGGGTGATGATGTCAGGGGTGACACCGGCGCCCTGGCAGGCGAACAGGTCGCCGGTGCGGCCGAAGCCCGTGAAAATCTCGTCGAAGATCAATAACACGCCGTGGGCGTCGGCCAGGCGGCGCAGGCGCTTGAGCGTCGCGTCATCGTGAAAGATCATCCCGCCGGCGCCCTGGACCCGGGGCTCGACCAGGATGGCCGCGATCTGGTGACCGTGGGCGGTGAGCAGGGCGGCCAGGGCGGCCTCGGCGGCGTCGTCGCGGGGCAGGGGGGCCAGGTGCTGGGCGGGCAGCACACCGGCGAACAGGGCGTGCATGCCTTCCTCGGGGTCGCAAACGGTCATGGCGGCCAGGGTGTCGCCATGATAGCCGCCGAGGAAGGACAGGAATTTCGTGCGGCCGGAAATCCCTTTGTTGATCCAGTATTGCAGCGCCATCTTCATGGCGATCTCCACCGACACCGAGCCGGACTCGGCGAAGAACACATGGTCGAGATCGCCGGGCAGCAGGGCCGCCAGCCGGGTGGCCAGCCGATAGGCGGGCTCGTGGGCCAGGCCGCCGAACATCATGTGTGGGGCGCGGGCCAGCTGGGCCTCGACGGCGGCGCGGATGTGGGGGTGGTTGTAGCCGTGGCAGGCGGTCCACCAGGACGCGATGCCATCGATGAGTTCGCGGCCGTCCTCCAGGATCAGCCGCGCGCCCCGGGTGGCGGCCACCGCCAGGGGGGGCGGGGCGGTCTTCATCTGGGCGTAGGGCCGCCAGACGTGGGGGGCGCCTTGGGCGAGCCAGGCGGGTGGCGTGCTCACGCCCTAGACCCTTTCCGTTTCAGGCGGAATCGCCTGAAACGTATAAAAAGGGTCTACCTTCAATAGTTTGGAGCGTGACGAGCGCCTCAACCGGTATCCACTTGAGGCTGTCACGCTCCGGGCCGCAGGGACCCGGCGGCGACGTCGAGCTGGATCGGGCCGGTGAGCGCGCGCACCTGCCGGGCCGGGTCGCGCCCGCCCGCGTCCACGCAGGCCCCGACGGCGGCATCGCAGGTCAGCGCCACCGCGGCGGGTGGATCCTCGCCCACCGGGGTGAACATCATCAGCGCCTTGCAGGCCAGGGCGTCGTCCGCCGCAGTCCGCGGACCCAGGCAGAGGAACACCACCTTTGGGGTCCAGGCGCAGGCGCCGGTCCCGCTGGGCCTGGCGAGCGGCGTGGTGAAGCCGTGGGTCGCGCCGGCGATCGTGGGGGCCTCGAAGCGGCTTTCCAGCTGGGGGATCCACATGCCGGTGATGTAGTCGTCCACCTGGCAGGCGCGGTCATTGACCGAGGTGGCGTAGTCGACGCGCACCCGGTAGCGCAGGGCGGGGTCGATCCGGCCGGCGAAGGCCAGGGTGTCGCCGCCATCCGCGAAGGCCGCGCCGGCGGCCAGGCCCGTGCTGAACGCAAGGGCCACTGCGCCTGCCTTGATACCGATCATCCGCGCGCCTCCTGGCCCAGGGTCTTCAAAGGTCGCGGCGACGGCGGCGTCAAGGTGGTTCATGCGGCCGGGGTTGCGGTGGCCGATTGGTTTCATCCTTGCCACACATCCGGGTTACCCGTATAGTGACCCGGTGTTCGAGCCCACGAAGATCGAATGGAACGACGCCAACGCGGAGGCTCACTTCACCAAGCACGGGGTGCGGTTCGCGTTCGCCGCGCGGGTGTTCCGCGATCCGGCCCGCGCCGACTACGACGCGTCGCGCTCCGAGGATGGTGAAACGCGCTGCAAGGCGGTCGGGATGATCGAGGGCAAGCTTTATGTCGTCGTCTACGCCCCGCTCGGCGCCGTCGCCTGGATCATCTCGGCCCGCCGCGCAAACGCCCAGGAGACCCGCCGCTATGGGTAGCATCACCCTTGACCCTAACCATCCACCGCAGCTTTCGCCCGAGGATCGGGCCCGGCTGGAGGCCCTTACCGACGCACAAATCACCGCCGCCGCCCTGGCCGATGCGGACAATCCGCCGCTTACCGAAGGCGAGTTGCGCCGGCTCGACATGCGGGCCCTGGCGCGGCGGGCGCGGGCCGGGGTCGGCCTCAGCCAGGCCCAGTTCGCCAAGGCGTTCCGCATCAACGTCGCGCGGCTGCGCGACCTGGAACAAGGCCGCTACGAGGCCCACGACAGCGCGTTGGCGGCCTATCTGCAAGTCATCGCCTGCGATCCGGAGACGGTGCGCAAGGCGCTGGAGGCGGCCTGAGGGCGCCGGAAACACGCCGGCGCGCCAGCTCCGGCGCTCATCGCCGGATCGCCGC
>CAXNKO010000059.1:0-8582 GCA_964202685.1 Caulobacterales bacterium | reverse complement strand
CCGTCGAGGATCGGAATCGGCAATAGATTCATGAAGCCGATGCTCGCGGAGAGGACGGCGGCGAGCTGCATCAAATTCACCATCACCGTCGCCACCATGGCGCCAGGGCTCTCGGCGCTTGCCGCACTGATTTGAGCGACTTTTCCTGTGATCTTGGCGATTCCCAGCGGCCCGCTGATCTGATCGGCGCTGACCTGGCCCCGGATGATTCGGCCCAGATAGTAGACTGTGGTCCTGAGGACGCCCCAGGTCTTGGCCACGCCGCCATTCACGGCTTCGATGGGATTATAGGTTTTGTGGACGATATCAGAGGGCGCGTTCGTTCCTCCCACGCCGATTCGACCGCTGCGACGAAATCCACCTAGACCGTCCGAAACCATAGCCCACGCCGGGGTCACCGTTAGCGTGGTCCGCTGTCCGCTGCGTTCAATGACAAACTCAGTCGGCGCACCGCCACGAAGCTGAACGATCTGACTAAGCGCCTGGAAGCTATCGACGGGTTGACCTGCGGCCTCAACCACCAAGTCGTTGGCGCGAAAGCCCGCCTCCGCCGCGGGACCGCCAGGCTCTATCGCGCCGATTTTCGGAGGGGCCAGATACTCGCCAAACGCCCACAAGAGCGACGCGAACAGCGCGATCGCCAACAGGAAATTCGCCGCAGGCCCCGCTGCGGCGATCAGGGCCCGCTGCCAAACCGGCTTAAAGTGATAGTAGCGCGTCAGCCCCTGCGGGCCCTCGTGCGCCAGCACCTCGTTGCGCAGCGCCTCCAGGCCCTCCTGATCCGGCAAGCTGGCCTCATTCTCATCGCCGGCGAATCGGACATAGCCACCAAGGGGCATCCAGCCGATCCGCCATTCGACTCCGCTACGGTCGCGCCACGTCGCGATGGCGCGCCCAAAACCGATCGAGAAACTATCCACGGCGACGCCGAAGGTGCGCGCAGTGAGAAAATGACCCAACTCATGCACCGTGACCACCAGGGTCAAAACGATGATGAACGGCACGACGAAGGTCGCCGCCGTCAATAGGAAGTCGATCATAGGCCGATGGCTCCCTGGTCCTTCCTAGCGCCCGTCGAGGCCTAGGACGAATTCATGCGCAAGGCGGCGCGCCGTCGCATCATTTTCTCGCGCGCACTCCAGCGGATCGTTGGCGCGCGCGAACAAACCGCGAGCGGTCATGCCCTCAAGCGTCGCCTCGACAGTCGCGGCTATATCGAGAAAGCCGATCCGGCGCCCAAGAAAAGCGGCCACGGCATACTCGTTTGCGGCATTCAACGCGGCTGGCGCACCGCCGCCGGCCAGCAAGGCGGCCTTGGCCAGCGAAAGCGCTGGAAATCGCTCTGTGTCAGGCGCTTCGAACGTCAAGGCCCCAGCCGCCACTAGGTCGAGCCTCGGAGCCGGCCAGGGCAACCGATCCGGCCAGGCGAAGGCGAAGGCGATCGGTGCGCGCATGTCCGGCGGGCCCAACTGAGCCAGGGTGGAGCCGTCCACGTACTCCACCAGGCTGTGAACGATAGATTGGGGGTGAATGACGATGTCGATACGCTCCGGCGGCATGGCGAACAGGTAGGCGGCCTCAATCACCTCCAGGCCTTTGTTCATCATGGTGGCGGAATCGATCGAAATCTTGGCGCCCATGCTCCAGTTCGGGTGGGCGACAGCCTGCTCGGGGGAGGCACAGGCCATCTGCTCGCGCGTCCATGTGCGGAACGGGCCGCCCGACGCAGTCAGGATCAGCCGCGCCACATGGGCGGCGTTCTCGGGTTCCAGGACCTGGAAGATCGCCGAATGCTCGGAATCCACCGGAACCACCGCTCCACCGGCCAGCTTCGCCATCCGCAGCAGCGCCGGCCCCGCGCAGACCAGGCTCTCCTTGTTGGCCAGGGCCACCACCGCCCCAGCTTGCGCCGCCGCCAGGGTGGGCGGCATGCCGGCGACCCCAACGATAGCCGACATCACCCACTGAGCGTCGGCCGATGCCGCTTCAACCAGGGCGGACGCACCCGCCGAGGTCCGTATTCCCGACCCCGCCAGGCGTTCACGCAGTTCAGGCAGCGCCGTCTCGTCGCCGACAACCGCCATTTCTGGCCGCCAGCGCAACGCCTGTTCGGCCAGCTTCGCAACATTGCGCCCCGCGGCCAACGCCGCCACCTCCACCTCTGCCCCTGCGCGCTCAAGCAGATCGAGTGTTGACACCCCCACTGAACCGGTGGAGCCCAGAACACTGATGCGGCGTGGATGGCTCAATGTCCCCACCCGAGATGGTTCACCATGCGGGCGACCGCAATCACCACGACGGCGAACATCAGCCCATCGACACGATCGAGCAGCCCCCCATGCCCCGGGATCAAGGCCCCGGAATCCTTCACCCCAAATCGGCGCTTGAGCATTGACTCCCAAAGGTCCCCGGCCATGGTCGCAAGCCCCCCCGCCAACCCAACGAGGGCCGCGGCGGCCAAGTTCAATTGAAACCTCGATTGGGCCGCCATCAGGGCGCCCGTGAGCATGGCGGCCGCTAGGCCGCCAAAAAATCCGGACCAGGTCTTGTTGGGTGAGAACCTGGGCCAGAGTTTTGGGCCTTTGAGGACGTTGCCCACGGCAAACGCCGCGATATCCGCCGACCAGGTTATGGCGAACAGCATGAGCGTCCACCACTGGCCTTGGTCTGTCGAGCGCAGCCAGATCAGGCAAAGGCCAGGCACTCCGATGTAGACCACGCCGAGCGCGGCGTCGGCTGGGCGCTCGGACACCCCGCGCGCGACTACGGCAGCGACCACGGCCCCAAGCGCCGCGAGCGCCCAACCTAACGGAAACCTGCCTGTATGGGCGATGAACAGGCCGACCAGGACGGCGCCTGTCACAGCGAACGACACCCTGACCGGAGCGTTGGGGGCAGTCATTCCGCCCCATTCGATCGACAACAGCGCCACGGCGACCGCGATCATCACCAAGAACAGCCAACTCCAGGGCTGCTTGTCGAGCCAGACCGCACCCAGCACGACGGGGACGAGCACCGCGGCGGAAAGCACGCGGACGCCCAGGTTCGACCAATCGAAGTGTCTACCCGGCGGCAAGTACGTCACCGGTTTCGGCGGCGCCGTAGCGGCGCTCGCGCTTGTAGAATTCGTCGATCGCCGCCTTCAGGTGCTCCGCGTCGTAATCAGGCCACAGCACGTCCTGAAATACGAACTCCGAGTAGGCCGACTCCCAAAGCAAAAAGTTCGACAGGCGCCGTTCGCCACTGGTGCGGATCACCAGATCTAGTGGCGGAGCCCCGGCTGTGGAAAGACGGTCGGCGAAACACTCCTCATCCAGCGACTCGGCCGACACCTCGCCGCGCACGGCCGCGGCCATAAGCGAACGCGCAGCATCGACAATGTCGGCCTGGGCGCCGTAGTTGAAAGCCACTTGCAACAGGAAGCGCTCATTGTGGACGGTGCGCGATTCCGCGCGCGCGACGATATCCGCGATATCGGCCGCCAGACCCTGCCGACGTCCCAGGATACGGATCTTCACCCCCTCCTGAGCCAACCGTTCCAGATCACTGTCCACGTAGCTCTTCATCAAACGCATGACTTCCGAGACTTCGCCGGCTGGTCGACGCCAGTTCTCCGTAGAAAACGCGTAGAGCGTAAGACATCGAATTCCAAACTCGGGCGCTGCCTGGACGGTGCGTCGGATGGCCTCGACGCCGCGGGAGTGACCCATGGTGCGCGGCAGGCCGCGACGCTTCGCCCAGCGGCCATTCCCATCCATGACAATTGCCACATGCAGGGGCTTCGGCCCGCCATTGCCAGGCGCGCTCTGCTGCGGTGGGGATTCGGCCCTGGCCATTCGACGCCTTCAATTCTCGTGCGGCGGGCGCCCGATTCAGACCTGCATGATCTCATGTTCTTTGGCTTTCAAGGCTTCGTCGACGCGCTTGACGGCCTCGTCGGTCATCTTCTGGACTTCGGTCTCCATGCGTTTGTGTTCGTCCTGGGTGATCGCGGCGTCCTTCTCGGCCTTTTTCAGGTCGTCCATCGCCTCACGGCGGACATTGCGCACGGCCACTTTCTGCTGCTCGGCGTATTTTCCAGCAATCTTGACCAAGTCCCGGCGGCGCTCCTCGGTGAGCGGCGGAATCGGAATCCGTAGGCTCTGGCCGTCAACCACCGGGTTGAATCCCAGGCCGGCGTTGCGAATAGCCTTGTCGACGGGTCCGACCATGGATTTGTCCCAGATGCTCACCACCAAGGAGCGAGGCTCCGGCACGCTGACGGATCCCACCTGGGAGATCGGCATCTTGGAGCCATAAGCCTCGACCATCACCTGATCGAGCAGTCCCGCCGAAGCGCGCCCTGTGCGCAGGCTTTGAAACTCGTCCTTCAGCGCCGCGACGGCCTTATCCATGCGGTCTTTGTACCTCGCCAGCACCGGCTTTTCTGTAGCGGCCATGGGATTGCCTCCATTGGTTCGTCGATCGGGTCAGGCGATCGTCGTATAAACACCCTCGCCCGTCAGCACCTTCAGGAAATTGCCGCGTTCGCGGATCGAGAACACGACGATCGGAATCTTGTTGTCACGCATCAACGCGATAGCTGAGGCGTCCATCACCCTCAGGTCCTTGGACAGGACCTCGTGGTAGCTGAGCATCTCGTAGCGTTTCGCTGCTGGGTCCAACTTGGGATCGGCGGTGTAGACCCCATCAACGCTGGTGCCCTTGAAGAGTGCGTCGCAACCCATCTCCGCGGCCCGCAGGGCGGCCGGGGTATCTGTGGTGAAAAAGGGCGCGCCCAGCCCCGCGGCGAAAATGACAACGCGGCCCTTTTCCAGGTGCCGAAGCGCCCGGCGGCGGATAAAGGGCTCGCAGACCGCATCCATGGGGATCGCCGACTGCACCCTGGTGAACACACCGATCTTTTCCAAAGTCGCCTGAAGCGCCAGGGCGTTCATCACCGTGGCCAGCATGCCCATGTAGTCGGCGCTGGCGCGCTCCATCCCGCTCTCAGCAAGGGCCTTGCCCCGGAAGATGTTGCCGCCGCCCACCACCACGCTCACCTGCACACCCTGGCGCACCACCTGAGCGATATCCTCGCAGACGGCGTGGACCGTCTTAGGATCGATGCCGTAGCTGTCGCCGCCGACGCCCGCTTCGCCCGAGACCTTTAAGAGAACGCGCTTGTAGCGAGGGGCTGGCATGGGAGGCTTTCCGAATCTGGTCGCGGCACCATAGACCAAGGGCGCGGCGCGCGTCGAACGCGCCCGCGCCCTAAATCGACGGAAGTCGGTTCAGCCTTGGCCGGAGAGCTTCGCCACTTCGGTGGCGAAGTCGTCGCCTCCGGATCCCTTGTCGACGCCCTCGCCCAGAGCGAAGCGCACGAACGCCTTCACGGTTACAGGCGAGCCGAGCGTCTTACCCGTCTCAGCCAGCAACTGTTCGATGGTCTGGTCCGGGTTCATGACGAAGGGTTGCTTCAGAAGCACCACCTCTTCCTGCCACTTGCGGATACGGCCCTCGACCATCTTCTCGGCGATTTCGCGGGGCTTGCCGGACTCCATCGCCGTCAGGGTCTGGATCTCCCGCTCCTTGGTCACCACCGCCGGATCGAGTTCATCCGTGGTGAGCGCCAGGGGCGGCGTGGGCGTGCCGGCCACATGCATGGCTATCTTGCGCCCTACCTCCTTTAACACCGCCTGGTCGCCCGCGCCTTCAAGGGCCACCAGCACCGCCAGCTTGCCGACGTCATCGGCTTCCTTGTTGTGCAGGTAGAGGGCGACGGCCCCCTGCCCTACCGACAGGCGCGCCGAACGGCGCAGGCGCATGTTTTCACCGATCGTGGCGATCAGGCCGGTGACCATGTCGCCGACAGTCTCGCCCCCGGCGGTCTTGGCCGCGCTGATCGCATCAACGTCACCATCCACTGCCAGGGCCACTTCGGCGATATCGCGGGCCGCGCCCTGGAACGTCGCGTTCTTCGACACGAAGTCGGTTTCCGCATTGAGCTCGATAGCCACGCCAGTCCTGCCGTCCTGGCTCACCTTGCCGGCCACCAGGCCTTCAGCCGCCGCGCGGTCGGCCTTCTTGGCGGCCTTGGCCAGACCCTTGGTGCGCAGCCAGTCCATGGCTGCGTCGATGTCCCCATTGGTTTCCTGCAAGGCGCGCTTGCAATCCATCATGCCAACGCCGGATTTCTCGCGCAGTTCCTTGACCAGCAAAGCGGTGATTTCCGCCATGGTCGGCTCCTTCAGCTTCAGGTTGGCGACGGCGACATGGGCCGCCGCCGCCTAAGGTTTCACGACAGTGACCGGGCTATGCGGCCGGTTCGGCGGCGGCTTCCGCCGCCGGGGCAGGTTCGTCCGCCGCTTCCGCCACTAGCGCCGGCTCAGAGACATCTTCCGTCACCGGCGCCGGCACAGCGGCCTCGGTGCGCGCCAGGGCCGGCTCCACCGGCGCCTCAGAGGCCCCCAGATCGACGCCCGAAGCCGCCTGACCCGCGGCCAGGCCGTCGAGGATAGAATCGGCCAGCAGATCGCAATAGAGCTGGATGGCTCGGGCGGCGTCGTCGTTGCCGGGGATCGGGAAGTTGATTCCGTCGGGATTGCAGTTGGTGTCGAGGATGGCGATCACCGGGATGCCCAGCTTGCGGGCCTCCAGGATAGCGATGTCCTCCTTGTTGGTGTCGATCACGAACATCAGGTCGGGGATGCCGCCCATGTCCTTGATGCCGCCCAGCGACAGCTCCAGCTTGTCACGCTCGCGGGTCAGCTGCAGCAGCTCCTTCTTCGAGCGGCCCTGGTTTTCACCCTCGATCAGGGATTCCAGGTCTCGTAGGCGGGCGATCGAATTGGAGACCGTGCGCCAGTTGGTGAGCGTGCCGCCCAGCCAACGGTGGTTCACATAGTACTGGGCGCAGCGGCGGGCCGCGACTGCGATCGGATCGGATGCCTGGCGCTTGGTGCCTACGAACAGGATACGACCGCCGCTCGCCGCGGTCTCGCGCGCCTTCAGCAGCGCCTGGTGCAGCAGCGGGATCGCCTGCGACAGGTCGATGATGTGGATGTTCGACCGGCTGCCGAAGATGAACTTCTCCATCTTCGGGTTCCAGCGGTGGGTCTGGTGGCCGAAGTGGGCGCCAGCTTCCAGGAGCTGACGCATGGAAATATCGGGAAGCGCCATGGGCTTTCGTTATCCTTTTTCCGGTTGACCGCCGCAGACAACCCTCCCGAAGGAGGACCGGAATGGAAACAACGGGATGTCTCCCCGTCGCAGCCAAACGCCTGCGTGTGGATTGAGGGCGGGCATGTACGGCGTCGGGCCACGAAAAGCAAGGCCCACGCAGCCGCCTGCCTAATTGTGCAGCACGATCGCTCCGGAGAGGGTGATCGCGCCGCCGTTGATGAAGGTCGCGTTGGCTTTCTTGAGTGGGCGCGCGCCCGCGTCGCCGCGCAACTGCACCACGGCCTCCACCACATGGCCGATGGCGTGGCTGCGACCCTCGCTGTTGTTGCCGCCATGGGGATTGAGCGGGAACGAACCCGACGCGAGATGCCCGCCGTCGCCGAAGAAGCGACCGGCCTCGCCCCGAGGGACAAAGCCATATTCTTCCAGATTGTAGAGCGTCAACGGTGCAAACCCGTCGTAGATCATCCCGAAGTCCATGTCCTTGGGACCCAGACCGGCGTTGTTCCAGATGATCTCGTTGGCCCAATGGGCCGAGGACTGGTCGTAGTCGTGCCAGAAGATCATGTCGGGGCGGGGCCCGGTGCCGGTGGAGACCGCGCTCACATAAACCGGCTTCTTGTTCAGATCCTTTGCCCGCTCCGGCGTGGTGACCACCACGGCGCCGCAGACATCCACCGGCAGGTCGCAGTCGAACCGCCGTAGGGGCTCGCACACGAAGGGCGAGGCCAGGTACTCAGCCATGGTGATCGGCTTGTTCAGCGCCGCGTGCGGATTGCGCGAGGCGTTGTCACGCATGGCCACCACATAAGCGCCCATCTGCTCGTCAGTAACGCCGAACACCCGGCGTTTGCGCTGATACCAAGCGGCGAAATACTGCATGAACACGCCCAGGCCATAGGGGGCGGTGAAGGCGGCGTTGCCGCGCGGACCCTCCCGGGCCATGAAGTTATAGGTTCCGGCTCCCGGCCTGGGCGCCATCATCGTGCGATAGGCGATGGCGGTGTGACAGAGCCCCGAGGCCACCGCCAGGGCGGCGTTGGCCACGACGCTGGGGCCGACCCCACCGCCAAGGGCGCCGCCGTACCAGTGGATGCCCGGCGCGCCAAGGGACTCGGCCATGGTCCATGTGGTGGGTTCGGGGTCGGAGGCCATGGCGGCGACGCCGTCGATGTCGGAAGGTTTGAGGCCCGCATCGGCCAGCGCCTCCAGGCAGGTCTTCAGGGTCAGATCGTGGGCCGACATGCCCAGGTCTCTGGCGCAGGGGCTGTGGCCGACGCCAACGATGACGGCGCGGTCGCGCAAGGGATTACTCATTGTGCGCCCTTCGCATCAGCCAGCCGCCACTGCGGCAAGGTCACTTCGTCATTGATCTTTTCGAACGTCACTTCCACGGGCAGGCCAATGTCGATGGCCTC
>CAXNKO010000058.1:0-8629 GCA_964202685.1 Caulobacterales bacterium | reverse complement strand
CGGAAACCCTGGAGACCGCCCGTGTCCAACCCCACCGACGCCCTGCCCGTGGCCACCACCTCCGAGGATCGCCTGATGCCGGCGGTGACCTACGGGCTCTATTTCATCGGCCTGTTCAGCGCTGTGCCGATCTTCGTCGGCGCCATCGTCGCCTATGTGGTCCGCGCCAAGGCCGGGCCGGCGATGCAGACCCACTACGAATATCTGATCCGCACCTTCTGGGGCGCGCTCTTGTGGACGGTGATCGGCGGCGTGCTCATTCTGATCGGCGCGCCCCTGTCGCTGATCCTGGTGGGCATACCGATCTTCGTGCTCGGTTGGACCGTCCTGGGGCTGGTCTATCTGTGGATCCTGCTGCGCCTGGTCATCGGCGCCATCCACCTGCTGCAAGGCGAGGCCCACCCCCGGCCGCGGGCGTATGTCGTGTAGGAACTAGGGTCTCATCATGGGGAACGCAGTTTCGCGCCGTCACCCCATTGGAGCACGATCTCACAGGCAATTAATGGTGCAATCCAAGTCGCCCAGATGACTGCGACGATAGTGGCGGGGTCGACGTTTGCAAACGCCGGCAGGCGCATAACGATACGGCAGAACACGAACGTCCAGGTGAGCACATAGGACCGTGTCATCCATTCACGGTGGCTATCGAAGCGCTTGTTGCGTGCGGCACGCCACGCCATTCCCGCCACGGCTAGCCAAACACAGGCAAGGGCGCCGGTGGCGATTCCAACGCCCGGCAAAAAGGAATGTGGCTGAAGGAAGGAAAGGTAGAGCCCCATGCCAGCGCCAAGCGCGCCCCCGGAGAGGTAGGTGTATCCAATCCATTTGTGGAATCTTAAGCCTCGTCGGGTCCAGCCCACGAAAATCGCGAGAGCGCCCACGAAAAGCATAAGTGTTCCGCCGGTTGCGTGTGCAAAGACGTAGCTGCAGTGGTGAGCGTGTTGCGGCGCTGCTTCACCATTCAGCACCGGCCACGCGACAAGCCACCAGATCGGTGCGGCTGAAAGGACGGCGAGCCCTATCAGCACTGCGCCAAACAACTTTCGACGCGGGACGTCGTGGTGCGTCGCTACGTCCGTCATCTTCGGCGACAATGCGTCGCGCTCTGGGCGTTGTGAGGACGCAATACTCACCCCTTTCCCGGGCAAAACCATGTCCCGTGTTCGCTCTGGGAACAAACGAACAGCTAAGCGGCGCCCGCGCGCTGACCGAAACCCTTTCTAAGCCGAGACCAGCTCCCGCCGCACCATCTTGGCGTAGTCGTCCATCAGGCTGAGCGAGATATTCCCCGGCCGGAAGCGGTACTCGCCGATCTCGGCTACCGGGGTGACCTCGGCGGCGGTGCCGACCACGAAGCATTCGGAGAAGCCGGCCAGCTCCTCCGGCTTGATGTGGCGCTCCACCACCTCGAAGCCCTTGGCCTTGGCCAGCTTGATCACCGATTGGCGGGTGATGCCGTTGAGGAAACAGTCGGGCAGCGGCGTGTGCAGCACCCCGTCGCGCACGAAGAACACGTTGGAGCCGGTGGATTCGGCGATATAGCCCCGGTAGTCAAGCATCATCGCGTCGGTGTAGCCGGCCTTCTCGGCGGCGTGTTTGGAGATGGTGCAGATCATGTAGAGGCCGGTGGCCTTGGCGTGCACCGGCTCGGTCTCCGGCGAGGGGCGCTTGTACTTGGCCCAGCACATGCGGATGCCGCGGGCCTTGGTCTCCGGATCGAAGTAGCTGGGCCAGTCCCACACCGCGATGGCCACATGGATGGTCGTGTCCTGGGCCGAGACCCCGATCATCTCCGAGCCGCGCCAGGCGATCGGGCGGACATAGCAGTCGGTGAGCCCGTTCTTGGCGCAGGTGTCCTTGCAGGCCTGATCGATCTGGGCCACCGTGAACGGGATTTCGAAGTCGAGGATCTCGGCGGACTTGAACAACCGCTCGGTGTGGGCGGTCAGTTCGAAGATCTCGCCACCATACATCCGCTCGCCTTCGAACACCGCCGAGGCGTAGTGGAGGCCATGGGTCAATACGTGCACCTTCGCCTCACGCCAGGGCGTGAACTGGCCGTCCAGCCAGATCCATCCGTCGCGATCGTCGAAGGGAACGAGGGACATAGGGCGAGAGCCTCCATTCAGCACCCCGCTCTTAAGGACCGGCGAGCCCGCCTCGTCAAACAAAATGGCGTTCGGCGGTGAGCTCCCAGGAGCCCAGATCCCGAGAACGCCACCTGCTGGTGGTGGATGACGACGACCGCATCCGCGAGCTTCTGCAGGCCTATCTGGCCCGGGCGGGGTTTCGGGTCACCACCGCGCCGGGGGCGGCCCAGGCGCGGCGGCTGATGGGGATGCTGACCTTCGACCTGGCGGTGCTGGACGTGATGATGCCTGGCGAGGACGGCTTTTCACTGGTCCGCTGGCTGCGCGGAAACGGCGGCGCGGCGGCCCGCACCCCGGTGCTGATGCTCACCGCCCGCGGCCTGGCCGAGGACCGCATCGAGGGCCTGAAGCTGGGCGCCGACGACTATCTGTCCAAGCCCTTCGACCCGGAGGAACTGCTGCTGCGCATCGAGGCCATCCTGCGCCGGTCCCAGGGCCGCCCCGCCAATGGGGACCTGGTGCGGCTGGGCCGCGGCGCCTTCGATCCCGCGCGGGGCGAGCTGACCGTCGATGGCGAACCGTCGCGGCTTACCGAGGCTGAGGTGGGGCTGCTGCGCCGCCTGGCGCGAACCCCTCACGAACCTGTCGAGCGCCTGGAACTGGCCAACCGGGCGGTGGATCCCTCCGGCCGGGCGGTGGACGTCCAGGTCACCCGCCTGCGCCGAAAGCTCGAAGCCGACCCCAAGGCGCCCCGCTATCTGCAGACCGTGCGCGGGGTGGGCTATCTGCTGGCGCCGGACTGATGGGGACGCGACCATGACCCCACGTCTGTGGCTGCGGCTGGCCGGCCGCTGGGTGAAGCACAGGCTGCCCACCACGCTGTTCGGCCGCACCCTGCTGATCATCCTGGCGCCGGTGGTGGTGATGCAGATCGCGGTCACCTACGGGTTTTTCGACGCCCACTGGCAGACCGTCACCGCGCGGCTGTCGGAGGGCCTGGCCGGGGATGTGGCCTGGGCGGTGGAGAGTTACAAGGATGACCCAGCCTCGCTGGCCAAGGTGCAGGCCCGGGCCGAGGAGTCCATGAGCCTGTCGGTGGCCCTGCAGCCCGGCCGGGGGCTTCCCCAGCGCAAGCGCTTCTCCACCTTCGCCCCCATTGACCGATCCCTGCAGACGGCGTTGTCGGAGCGTCTGGACGAGCCGTTCTGGTTCGACACCACCCGCTACCCGGCCTATGTGGACATCCGGGTGCAGACCCCGGGGGGGGTGCTGCGGATCCTGGCGCCCCGCGACCGCGCCTTCGCCACCCAGGGCCACATCTTCGTCCTGTGGATGACCCTGGCCACCGCCCTGCTCACCGCGGTGTCGATCGCCTTCATCCGCAACCAGGTGCGCGCCATCGAGCGGCTGGCCGACGCCGCCGACGCCTTCGGCCGCGGGGCCGACGCGCCGGCATTCAAGCCGCACGGGGCGCGGGAGGTGCGCCAGGCCGCCACCGCCTTCCTCGACATGCGCGGTCGCATCCAGCGCCACATCGACCAGCGCACCGCCCTGCTGGCCTCGGTGAGCCACGACCTGCGCACCCCGCTGACCCGGCTGAAGCTGGCGCTGGCCCTGGCCGAGCCCGACCCGCGCATCGGCGGCATGAAGCAGGACCTGGCCGAGATGGAGCACATGATCGACGAATACCTCGACTTCGCCCGCGGCGAGGGCGGCGAGGCGGCCGAGACCGTGCCCCTGCTGGCCCTGATCGAGGAGGTCTGCGAGGGCGCGCGCCGGGCGGGCGCCCGGGTCACCCTCGCCGTCGATCCGGACCTCTCCGTCCGCGTGCGGCCGAACGCGCTGAAGCGCGCCCTCTCCAATCTGGTGATGAACGCCGCCGTGCACGGGGAAAACGTCGCCGTCGCCGCCAGGTCCGCAGCCTCCGGCGGCGTGGAGGTCACCGTCGACGACGACGGTCCCGGCATCCCCGAGGACCAGCACGAAGACGCCTTCAAGGCCTTCAACCGCCTGGACGAAGCCCGCAACCAGAACGCCAAGGGGGTGGGCCTGGGCCTGGCCATCGCCCGCGACGTGGCCCGCGGCCATGGCGGCGACATCACCCTGACCCGCTCGTCGATGGGAGGGCTGCGGGCGACGATCCGCCTGCCGGGGTAGGCGGGCGGACGAGGCTCCATACTGGACAAATGTATTTTGTGGCACATATTGTGATTGTGACAAAGAATGTGGAGCGCCACGAATGCCTGATGTCATCGATGTCCGCGTCGCACCCAATGGCCGCATGGTTCTGCCGCGGGCGGCGCGGGCGGCATTGGGGGTGACGGGGGCCGGCGTCGTCGCCGTGACCGTCGAGGGCGACGTGGTGAAGCTGACCTCCATGCGCGCCAGCATCGCCCGCGCCCAGGCGCTCTACCGCGCCCACGTCAAGGACGACCAATCCAGCGACGCCTTCCTGGAGGCGCGCCGGCGCGAGGCGGCTGGGGATGCGGATACCTGACCATGGCGCGGGCCGTCCTCGACGCCTCGGCGGTGATCGCCCTGCTGCGCGGCGAGCCCGGCGCCGAGGTCGTGGCCGAACACGCCGGCGATGCGCTGATCTCGACGGTCAATCTGCAGGAGGTGATCAAGGCCATGCTGACGCGCGGGATCACCCTAGAGGTGGCGCGCGAGATGATCGGCGCCCTGCATATGGAGGCCAGGTCCCATGACGTCGCCGACGCCTATGGGGCGGCGGCCCTGCATGCGGCGACCGCGGTCCACGGCAGCGGCCTGGGCGACCGGACCTGCATGGCGCTGGCCATCGCCGAGGGTCTGCCCGCCATCACCACCGACCGGCAGTGGGCGGGTCTGGCGATTCCCGGACTGACGGTCAAGCTGGCGCGGTGAGCAGGCGGTGAGTCGGAATCGACCTTTGAGTCCGACTCCATCCCATGCTATTCTGGTTGAAATATCTAGTTGAACCCGTGGAGTTCAGAGACTCGCCATGATCACCGTCGGCGCGTTCGAGGCAAAGACGCACCTCTCGTCCCTGCTGGATCGGGTGGCGGCAGGTGAGGACGTGGTGATCACCAAGCATGGCAAGGCTGTCGCGCGCCTCGTGAAGGCCAATGACGCCGCGCGCAGGGATGTGGATGCGGTGATCGCCAAGTTGAGGGCCTTGCGCGCCGGCGTCACCCTGGACGGTAGCTGGAAGGCGATGCGCGACGAAGGCCGCCGTTGAGCGCCTTCGTTCTCGACTGCTCCATCGCCATGGCCTGGTGCTTCGAGGACGAGGCGGGCCCGGAAACCGACGCCCTCCTGGAACGCCTGCGCGATGACGGTGGTCTGGTGCCGGCGCTATGGTTCTGGGAAGTGGGCAATGTGCTGAATGTCGCGGTTCGGCGCGGCCGGCTAAGCGCCGGCGATGTCGCCGCGCGCCTCAGCCTTCTCGGCGCGCTGCCGATCGCGGTGGACGAGGGCGGGGTCGCACGCGCCTGGCGCGAAACGCTGCTGCTGGCGCAGGCCGAGGGCCTCACCGTTTACGACGCGGCCTATCTGGAGCTTGCGGCGCGCCATGGCGCGGACCTGGCCACCAGCGACCAGGAATTGCGCGTCGCCGCCCTGCGGCATGGGGTCAGGGTGACGCCATGACCGCGCGACACGCCTAACCGCCGCCGCTACCCCCCCAGCTCCTTCGAACGCCGGACCGCCGCCGCCACGGCTTCCTGCATCAGCGGCGTGAACCCGCCGTCCCCCATCAGCACCTTCAGCGCCGCCTCGGTGGTGCCTCCCGGCGAGGTGACCTGGCGGCGCAGTTCGGCCGGGTCCTCGCCGCTGCGGCCCAGCAGGGCCGCGGCGCCGCCGATGGTCGACCGCGCCAGCACCCGCGAAGCCTCGGCGGTCAGGCCGGCCGCCAGACCCGCCGCCTCCAGGGCCTCGATGAAGGCGTAGAGATAGGCCGGCGCCGATCCGGAGACGGCGGTGGCGGCGTGCATCAGCGCTTCGTCGAGAAAGTCCACCACCACCCCCACCGGCTTGAACAGCGCGTGCGCCGCGGCCCGCGCCCTGGGTTCCTCGGCGAAGACGCTGGCGACCCCCTGGCCGATGGCCGCGGCGGTGGTGGGCATCACCCGGGCCACGGCGCGGTGGCCGAATTCGAGCGTGAGGTCGGCCGCCCTCACCCCGGCGGCGATGGAGACCACCACCGCGCCGGTGGCCAGCCAGGGCGCCGTCTCCACCGCCGCCTCGCGCCAGATCTGCGGCTTGACACAGACCAGCACCGTCCTGGCCTGGGCCAGGGCCGCGTCAGGGGGATTGAGGATCGCGCCGTCGCGCTCGGCCGCCAGGGCGGCGGGGCCCGGAAACGGATCGCGGATGATCAGGTCGCGGCCCGAGAAGGCGCCCACCCCGCGCCAGCCCTCGATCAGCGCGCCGCCCATCCGGCCCGCGCCCAGCATCAGGATGGGCGTCATGGGATCCGTCCTATTTCGGTTTCGCGATCGCCAGCTTAGGCCGCATCGCGCGGCAAGTCAGCCGCCCTCAGGCTTCGCCCACGGTCTCGAACATACAGGCGGCGATGGCGTCCTTGGGAGACTTGGCGCCGCGCACCATGAAATCGAAGGCCGGGTAGAAGCGGTCGGCGCCTTCCATGGCCACGTCGATCATCGCCGCGGCCTCGGCCAGGGTCGGCTGCTCGCCGGCCGACAGCGCCATGCCGTGGCGGAAGATGATCTCGCCCGCATCGCCCAGCTCGAAATGGCCGAGCCAGACCCGCGGATTGACCGCGCCGATCAGCTCATAGGCCGCCAGCCGCTGGTCGGGGGTCACGTCGAGGTCGAGGGACAGACAAAGCTGCAAGCAGTCGCCCTCCGGACGCCAGGCGAACCACAGTTCGTAGTCCTTCCAGTCGCCGGCCAGGTTGAAGGCCAGGTCGCCCTCGTCGGTGCGGTCGAACGCCAGATTCTCCGCCGCCAGCACATGCTCGACCACGTCGAGGGGATCGTTGGCCAGCAGGACATTTTCTTCCGTCATCGGGCTGTCCATGGGTCCGGCGGTCCTTTCACTGGCGGCGGCGGGCCGGGGGCGCGCGCCCGGCGAATCGCTGTCAATTTCGAGCCTAATCTGGAAATACGCAGGCCGGCGCCGGCTTCTTGCGCCGGGCGAGCCACATTCACGTGTTGGGCGCTTTCTTGGGCCGCGCCCTCAGGGCCGCCACCTCGGCGCGCAGGGCGGCCACCTCGGCCTTCAGCGCCTCGAAATCGTCGCGGCGGATCAGGTCGAACTCGGCGGCCAGCTTGTCGGCCTGGGCGCGGAAGGCGGTTTTGGCCTCATCGCCCGCCGCCTGGGCCAGGCCCATGGCTGCGGTGGTGAGCTTGGCCATTTCGTCGAGAAAGGGATTCTGGGTCTGCATAACGCGCCTTGGCTCGCCGGACGATCCCGGCAAGTCCCTATATGGGACGAGTGGGGGTGAAAGCGAACGGCTTCTCGTCTAAACCCCCCAAAAGGCTGGAGCGACCCGAACCGTGCAATTCCCCGATTTCGACCCGGTGCTGATCCAGTTGGGGCCGTTCGCGATCCGCTGGTACGCGCTGGCCTACGTGGCCGGCATACTGATCGGGTGGCGATATGCCGCGGGCCTGGCCACCAACGCCCGGCTGTGGCCGGCGCGGGGCCCGGTGGCGACGGCGGACCAGATCGGCGACCTGATCCTGTGGATCACCCTGGGCATCATCGTCGGCGGCCGGCTGGGCCATGTGGTCTTCTACACCCCCGAGCTGATCTGGACCGACCCCTTGGAGGTCCTCAAGGTCTGGCACGGCGGCATGAGCTTTCACGGCGGGCTGATCGGGGTGCTGATCGCCATCGTCCTGTTCGCCCGCAGCGTGGGACTCGACACCTTGCGGATCTTTGACGTCATCTGCGCCGCCCAACCCATCGGCCAGGGGCTCGGCCGCATCGCCAACTTCATCAACGGCGAACTCTGGGGCCGTCCGACCGCGCTTCCGTGGGGCGTCGTGTTTCCCGGCGCCGGGCCGCTGCCCCGCCACCCGAGCCAGATCTACGAGGCGCTGCTGGAGGGGCTGGTGCTGTTCCTGGTGCTGCGCTGGGCGACCCACGGCGCCGGTCTGCTCAACCGCCGCGGCGTCGTGGCGGGGATATTCGCGGTGGGATATTCCATCGCCCGGATCGCGGTGGAACAGGTGCGCGAGCCCGACGCCTATCTGCCGCGGTACCCCTTCGGCCTGACCATGGGGATGATGCTGAGCGCGCCGATGTTGCTTATCGGAGTGTGGCTGATCTGGCGCGGCCTGCGCGAGCCGGCGCCGGCGCCGAACCATGAGCCTTCGTGAGCGCCTGACGGCCCAGATCCGGGCGTCGGGGCCGCTGACCATCGCCCAGTACATGACCGCCTGCCTGCACGATCCGGACTTCGGCTACTACGCTACACGCCCGGCGCTGGGCGCGGACGGCGACTTCATCACCGCCCCCCTGGTCAGCCAGATGTTCGGCGAACTGCTGGGCCTGTGGGCGGCGGAGAGCTGGGTGCGGTTGGGCCGCCC
>CAXNKO010000057.1:0-8713 GCA_964202685.1 Caulobacterales bacterium | reverse complement strand
GTGATGCGGTCGAGGAACTCCACCACCGTCACCTGGGCGCCCAGCCGGCGCCACACCGAGCCCAGCTCCAGGCCGATGACACCGGCTCCGATGACGATCAGGCTGTTGGGAACCTCGACCAGCGACAGGGCGCCGGTGGAATCGACGATGCGCCGCTGATCCACCACCACGCCGGGCAGGGGGGCGGGTTCCGAGCCGGTGGCGATAACGATGTTCTTGGCCTCCAGGGTGGTGACGGCGCCGTCGGCGGCGGTGACCTCCACCTTGCCGGGCCCCGCCAGCCGGGCCGCGCCCTGCACCCAGTCGACCTTGTTCTTCTTGAACAGGAATTCGATGCCCTTGGTGAGCGCGGTGACCGACTGGGCCTTCTGCTGCATCATCTGGGCGAGGTTGAGCTTCGGCTTCACCTCGATGCCCAGCTCAGCGAACTGGTTATTGGCGGCGTCGAACAGCTCCGAGGCGTGCAACAGCGCCTTGGAGGGCATGCAGCCCACATTGAGGCAGGTCCCGCCCAGGGTCGGCCCCTTCTCCACCACCGCCGCCGTCAGCCCCAGCTGGCCGGCGCGGATGGCGGCGTTGTAGCCGCCGGGGCCGCCCCCGATGATGACGACGTCGTAGGTGGCCATGGTTGATCGTCCCCGCCTGCGCGTGTGGCGCCTCTGAGATATAGAACCTTCGCCTGAGAGGCGAGCGGCGGCATTTGCATTGCCAGGTTATTTCGTTGGGAACCGTGACTGCAGCGCCGCGCGGTCAAGGGGACCGGAAGGGTCTGACCACGACAGGATCGGCAGCCTCTGGATGCGGATGAACTCCCGCACATTCCCGGTGACCAATGTCCAGCCGGAATTGACCGCTTGGCCGGCGATCAAGGTGTCCATCGATCCGACCTCCGTACCCGCCATCCGCAGGTCGGCGCGAATCCGGGCGGTCTCCATCGCATCATCCGGCGTCCAGGCCTGGAGATCCATCTGCGACGCGAGCTGGGTCACCAGCCGCATCTGATGCGCCGGGCGCGCGCTGATCATGGCGCCGAACATCAGTTCGTGAAACACAACCGCCGACAGATGCAGGGTCGCGCCGCTCGACTGGGCGTCCTGCAGCCAGGCGCGGTAGTGCGGGCGGTTCCCTCGGATCAGCTCAATGGCGACGTCGCTATCGAAGCTGAGCTTCACTCGTCGAAGCTCACATCGCGGAAGCGCGGTTGCGGCGGCCGGTCGGGGAACGGCTCGCCGGCTTCGCGGCCAAGCCGGTCTATCTCCGCCCAATAGGCCGCCCAGTCGGTTTGCACCGGCTCCAGGATCACCTTGTCCCCCTCCTTGCGGATGCGGACTTCCAGGCCTTCGAAGCGGAATTCCTTCGGCAACCGCACCGCCTGGCTGCCGCCGTGCATAAAGAGCTTGGCGGTTTCGCGGACACCCATGCGCGCCTCCATATCTACATTGTGTAGATATGTCGAGACCGTGTTCGCCGCAAGTCGGTGCTCAGATGTCCAGCAACAGCCGCTGAGGATCCTCGATTGCGTCCTTGACCTGGACCAGGAAGGTCACCGCGCCCTGGCCATCGACGACGCGGTGGTCGTAGGACAGCGCCAGGTACATCATCGGGCGGATCACCACCTGGCCACCCATGGCCATGGGCCGGTCCTGGATCTTGTGCATGCCGAGGATGCCCGACTGGGGGGCGTTGAGGATCGGGGTCGACATCAGCGAGCCATAAACCCCGCCGTTGGAGATGGTGAAGGTGCCGCCTTGCAGGTCCTCCAGGGCCAGCGCCCCGTCCCGGGCCTTGCGGCCGAGGGCGCCGATGGTCTTTTCGATCTCGGCCAGGCTCAGGGCGTCGGCGTCGCGCACCACCGGCACCACCAGGCCGCGGTCGGTGCCCACGGCCACGCCGATGTCGTAGTGGTTCTTGTAGACGATGTCGGCCCCGTCGATCTCGGCGTTGACCTCGGGGATCTGCTTCAGGGCCGCCACCACCGCCTTCACGAAGAAGCCCATGAAGCCCAGCTTCACCCCGTGGCGCTTCTCGAAGGCGTCCTTGTACTGGGCCCGCGCGGCCATCACCGCGCTCATGTCCACCTCGTTGAAGGTGGTGAGCATGGCGGCGTTGGCCTGGGCTTCCTTCAGCCGCCGCGCGATGGTCTGGCGCAGGCGGGTCATCCGCACCCGTTCCTCGCGGACGTGAACTTCGCGCGGGGCGGCCGGCGCGGGGGGTGCGACGGGGGCCTTGGCGCGAGCTTCCAGGGCGGCCAGGGCGTCGCCCTTGGTCACCCGGCCGTCCTTGCCCGAACCCGGGATCGCCGCAGCGTCGAGGCCGTTCTCCGCCACGATCCGCTGAGCGGCGGGCGCCAGGACCGCCGCCGCCGCCGTGGCTGGCGCAGGCGCCGGCGCGGCGGGCGCGGGGGTTGCAGCGACAGCGGCGACCGGCGCAGGGGCCGCGGCGGCCGCCGGTTTGCCGACGCCGTTGGTCACCCGGCCCAGCAGGGCGCCCGCCGTCACCGTGGCGCCTTCCTCGGCGGCCACTTCGGAGAGCACGCCGTCGGCGGGAGACGCCACCTCCAGGCTGACCTTGTCGGTCTCCAGCTCCACGACGATCTCGTCCTTGCGCACCGCGTCGCCGGGCTTCTTGGCCCAGCGCGCCACGGTCGCCTCGGTGACGGACTCGCCCAGCGCGGGGGTCATGATGTCGGCCATGGGAGTGTCCTGTCTCTCGGTTGTCGGCGGTCAGGCGAAGGCTTCGGTGAGGAAGGTCTCGAGTTCGCGGTTGTGGCGGCTCATCTGCCCCGCGGCGGTGGAGGCGCTGGCCGGACGGCCCACGTAGCGGGCGCGCTTGGCGCGGATCTTCAGGCGCTGCAGGGTGAGCTCGAGCCAGGCGTCGACGAAGGTCCAGCCGCCCATGTTCTTCGGCTCCTCCTGGCACCAGACCAGCTCGGCGTTGACGAACCGGCGCAGCTCATTGGTCAGGGATTTCAGCGGCCAGGGATAGAACTGCTCCAGCCGCAGCAGATAGACGTCGTTGCGGCCGGTCTTGGCCCGCTGGTCGACCAGGTCGAAGTAGACCTTGCCCGAGCAGAGCACCACGCGCTTGACCTGGTCGTCAGGGGCCAGCGCGATCCCGCCCACGTCGCAGCCGGCCTCGGCGCCGTCGATCATCACCCGGTGGAAGGACGAGCCCTCGGTGAGGTCGGTCAGGTTCGACACCGCCCGCTTGTGGCGCAGCAGGCTCTTGGGGGCCATGACGATCAGCGGCTTGCGGAACTCGCGCAGCATCTGCCGGCGCAGGGCGTGGAAATAGTTGGCCGGGGTGGTGACATTGACCACCTGCAGATTGTCCTCGGCGCACAGCTGCAGGAACCGCTCCAGCCGCGCCGAGGAATGCTCCGGCCCCTGGCCCTCGTAGCCATGCGGCAACAGCATGACCAGGCCGCTCATCCGCAGCCATTTGCGCTCGCCCGAGGAAATGAACTGGTCGATCAGCACCTGGGCGCCGTTGACGAAATCGCCGAACTGGGCTTCCCACAGGGTCAGTGTCTTGGGGTCGGTGAGCGAGAAGCCGTATTCGAAGCCCAGCACCGCCTCTTCCGACAGGGCCGAATCCAGCGCCTCGAAGTGGGCCTGGCTGGGCGAGAGGTTGCGCAGGGGCAGATAGGCTTCCTCGGTGCGCTGATCGATGATCGCCGAGTGGCGTTGGGTGAAGGTGCCGCGCACGCTGTCCTGGCCGGACAGCCGCACCGGGAAGCCCTGGTCCAGCAGGGTGGCGAAGGCCAGGTGTTCGGCGGTGGACCAGTCGATGCCCGCGCCGGCCTCGATGGCGTCGCGGCGGTTCTGGATCACCCGCTCGACGTTCTTGTGGGCGGCGACGCCGGCGGGAATGGTGGTGATCGCCCGGCCCAGCGCCAGCAGCTTCGGCTCCGGAACCCCGGTCTCGCGGCGCTCCTCGCCGGTCAGCGAAATGCCCGCCCACTTGCCGTCCAGCCAGTCGGCCTTGTCAGCCTTATAGGCCTTGGCGGCCTCGAACTCGGCGTCGAGGAAGACGTCGAATTCCTGGATCCAGCCATCGACCTCCGCCTGGGCCACCACGCCCTCGCCGATCAGGCGCCGGGCGTAGAGGTCGCGGGTGGAGGGGTGGTCCTTGATCTTGGCGTACATCAAGGGCTGGGTCATTGTCGGGTCGTCGCCCTCGTTGTGCCCGTAGCGGCGGTAGCAGAACATGTCCAACACCACGTCCTTGCCGAACTGCTGGCGGAACTCGGTGGCCACCTTGGCGGCGTAGACGCAGGCTTCCGGGTCGTCGCCGTTCATGTGGAAGATCGGCGCCTCCACCATCAGCGCCACGTCGGACGGATAGGGCGAGGAGCGGCTGTTCTTCGGGCTGGTGGTGAAACCGATCTGGTTGTTGACGATGAAGTGCATCGTGCCGCCGACCCCGTAGCCCTTCAGGCCCGACAGGGCGAAGCACTCGGCCACCACGCCCTGGCCGGCGAAGGCGGCGTCGCCATGCAGCAGCAGCGGCAGCACGTGGCCGCGCCCGGCGGAGGGCTTTTCGCGCAGGGTGAAGGCCTGTTTCGCCCGCGCCTTGCCGATCACCACCGGATTGACGATCTCCAGGTGGCTGGGGTTGGCGGTCAGCGACAGGTGGACATTGTTGCCGTCGAAGGCCCGGTCCGACGAGGCGCCCAGGTGATATTTGACGTCGCCGGAGCCCTCCACGTCCGAGGGCAGCGAGGTGCCGCCCTGGAACTCGTGGAAGATCACCCGATAGGGCTTGCCCATCACCGCCGCCAGCACGTTCAGCCGGCCCCGGTGCGGCATGCCGACGACTATGTCGGCCACGCCAAGCGCGCCGCCGCGCTTGATGATCTGCTCCAGCGCCGGAACCATGGATTCGCCGCCGTCCAGGCCGAACCGCTTGGCGCCCGGATAGCGGCGGTGCAGGAACCGCTCGAATCCTTCCGACTCGATCAGCTTCTTCAGGATCGCCACCTTGCCCTCGGGGGTGAAGGTGATCTCCTTGTCGCGGCCCTCGATGCGTTCCTGCAGCCAGCCCTTCTCGCGCGGATCGGAGATGTGCATGTACTGCACCCCTACATTGCCGCAGTAGGTGCGCCGCAGGATGGCCAGGATCTCGCGCACGGTGGAGGTTTCCAGCCCCAGCACGTGGTCCAGGAAGATTGTCCGGTCATAATCGGCCTCGGCGAATCCATAGCTGGCCGGATCCAGTTCGCTGGCGTCGCCCGGCGTGGTGGCCAGCCCCAGGGGGTCGAGATTGGCCTTCAGGTGGCCGCGCATCCGATAGGCGCGGATCATCATGATCGCGCGCAGGGAATCCAGGGTGGCTGAGCGCACCGCGTCAGTGGCGGCGGCGGGCGCGCGCTCGGCGATCCTGGCCTGCATCTTGGCCTCGACCGCCGGCCACATGCCGTCGATGGCGGCCAGCCAGTCGGGGCGCGGCGCGGGCTTGGCCGGCGGCGTCCAGGCCGGCGGCGCGGCCGCTCGGGCCACCTCGGCGGCGCGGTCCTGCAGGGAGGCGAAGAACGCCCGCCAGGAGGGCTCGACGCTGTCGGGATCGCCCGCCCAGCGGGCGTAAAGGTCTTCCACGTAGCCGGCATTGCCGCCGTAGAGAAAGGAGGTCTCCCGAAGGACCTCGTTGATCAGGCCCGCATCGTCCGCCATGTCACCCGCTCCTGAGGCCCGCCGCGGGGCTTCGGAGCCGAGCGCGGACCGCCCTTACGCCTGTGTCGCCCGTGAACCCCCCGTCTGGCTTGAATCAAGCCAGACGGGACAGGGTCTAGGCGCCTTTCAGCACCTCGAGCATGGTCTCGCCGAGCTTCGCCGGCGAGGGGGAGACGCGGATGCCCGCCGCCTCCATCGCCGCGATCTTGTCCTCGGCGCCGCCCTTGCCGCCGGAGATGATCGCGCCCGCGTGACCCATGCGCCGCCCGGGCGGCGCGGTGCGTCCCGCGATGAAGCCCACCATAGGCTTCTTGGTTGCTGAACTTTTAATGAAGGCCGCAGCGTCTTCTTCGGCGGAACCGCCGATTTCGCCGATCATTATGATCGATTCGGTCTCGGGATCGTCGAGGAACATCTGCAGCATATCGATGAACTCGGTGCCCTTGACCGGATCGCCGCCGATGCCCACGGCGGTGGACTGGCCGAGCCCGACCTGTGTGGTCTGGAACACCGCCTCATAGGTAAGGGTGCCGGAGCGGGAAACAACGCCCACCGAGCCCTTCTTGAAGATGTTGCCCGGCATGATGCCGATCTTGCAGGCGTTGGGGGTCAGCACGCCCGGGCAGTTGGGCCCGATCAGCCGCGACCTCGAGCCCGAAAGGGCGCGCTTGACGATGATCATGTCGGCCACCGGGATGCCCTCGGTGATGCAGACGATCAGCGGCACCTCGGCGTCGATGGCCTCCAGGATGGAGTCGGCGGCATAGGCCGGCGGCACATAGATCACGCTGGCGTCGGCGCCGGTCTGGCGCACCGCCTCGCCGACGGTGTCGAACACCGGCAGGCCGATATGGGTGGTTCCACCTTTGCCGGGCGTGACCCCGCCCACCATTCTGGTGCCGTAGGCGATCGCCTGCTCGGTGTGGAAGGTGCCTTGGCTGCCGGTGATTCCCTGGCAGATCACGCGGGTGTCTTTGCCGATCAGGATGGACATTCGGTCAGGCTCACAGGGTTGGAATGGCGTAGATGATAAGCGGTGCGGCGGGCTGGCCGGCCACGAACAGCATGGCCACCCGGCCCTGGCGGATCAGATCCTGTCCGCGGGGGGTCTTCAGATCAGCGGCGGGCAGGGCGTGATGCACGCCGCCCGCATCGAGGAAGGCATAGGCTTCGCCTTTGTCGGCGGGCAAGGCCGGGTCGGCCGGCACGGCGGCCCAGTCGGCGGCCGCCTTGCGCACGGCGGCGCTGTCGGCGGCGCGCAGGCGCAGCGCACAGACCCGGACCGGAACCGCGGCCCCGTCGATCATCGGCGCGCCCTGGCCGGCGTACATCAGCATCAGCGCCCGATTGACCATCTTGGCCCGGCCCGCGCCGCCGCCGAACCCCTGTTTGGCGATCTCGTCCTGGAACATGGCCGGCATGTCGGTCCAGCCGGCGCGGTCAGCCGCCGCCAGGGCCGCGGGCGCCTCGGCATGGGTGTTCAAACACAGGTCGCGGAAGGTGTCGAAGGCGGGCTCCGCCAGGGCGGCGCTGGCGCCCGCGGCGATCGCCACGGCCAGGATCGCCGCCCGCGCGATCCGCATCAGGCCCCGCCCCGCACGGCCGTGACGATCTTCTCCGCCCCGTCCGACAGGTCGTTGGCCGGGATCACATTGAGGCCGGAGTCGCGGATGATCTGCTTGCCCAGCTCGGCGTTGGTGCCTTCCAGCCGCACCACCAGCGGCACATTCAGCCCGGTCTCCTTCACCGCGGCGATGACCCCGGCGGCCAGCACGTCGCAGCGGGCGATGCCGCCGAAGATGTTGACCAAGATGCCCTTCACATTGGGGTCGGAGGTGATGATCTTGAACGCCTCGGTGACCTTTTCCTGGGTGGCCCCGCCGCCCACGTCGAGGAAGTTGGCGGGTTCCGCGCCATAGAGCTTGATGATGTCCATGGTGGCCATGGCCAGGCCCGCGCCATTGACCATGCAGCCGATCTCGCCGTCGAGGGCGATATAGGAGAGGTCATGCTTGGAGGCCTCGATCTCCTTGGCGTCCTCTTCGCTCTCGTCGCGCAGCGGCTTGAGCTCGGGGTGGCGGTACATGGCGTTGGAATCGAACGACACCTTGGCGTCCAGCACGCGCAGCTGGTCGTCGGCGGTGACGATCAGCGGATTGATTTCCAGCATGCTCATGTCCTTCTCCACGAAGGCCTTGTAGAGCTGCGCCAGCAGTTTGCTCGCCTGCTTGCCCAGGTCGCCGGAGAGGTTGAGCGCCTTGCCCAGCATCAGCCCGTGGTGAGGCCAGATGCCGGTGGCCGGGTCGATGGAGAAGGTGATGATCTTTTCCGGCGTCTCGTGGGCCACATCCTCGATGTTCATGCCGCCCTCGGTGGAGGCGACGATCGACACCCGGCTGGTTTCGCGGTCCACCAGCAGCGACAGGTAGAATTCCTTGGCGATGGCCGCGCCTTCCTCGATGTAGAGGCGGTTGACCTGCTTGCCCCTGGGACCGGTCTGGTGGGTGACCAGCACCCGGCCGAGCATTTCCAGAGCGTTGGCGCGCACCTCATCCACCGACTTGACCACGCGGACGCCGCCCTTGGCGTCGGGGCCCAGGCCCTCGAAGCGGCCCTTGCCGCGCCCGCCGGCGTGGATCTGCGACTTGACCACATAGACCGGCCCGCCGAGCTTTTTCGCCGCTTCGGCCGCCTCGTCGGGGGTGAAGGCGGCAAAACCGCGGGGGACCGCCACGCCGAACTCTGCGAGGACGGCCTTTGCCTGGTGTTCGTGGATGTTCATGAGGTCGCGCCGAGGGAATCCTCGCCCCTGCGGCGAGTGGCGCGGGTTATAGGCGCCGCTTCGGAAGGTGGCAACCGCTGGGGCGAGAATAGGGCGCGGGGATGGCCGGCGCCTGGAAATTGGGCGCCTGTCCCGATCAGCCGAACAGCAGCCGCCACAGAGTCCGGCCCGGGATCATGGCGATGAACAGGTTGATGGCGAACCCGCCATAGAACAGTCCCATCATCTGGGCGCGGTGCTTGGCGATGTTGTGGCGCTT
>CAXNKO010000056.1:0-8722 GCA_964202685.1 Caulobacterales bacterium | reverse complement strand
CCGCCGAACCGCCGCGTAGGACTCCACAACGTACATCCCCCGGCGCTCCCCACTCTCGGGAAAACGCCTACCACTGGCCGGGTTTTACACCGCCCGCAGCCGCATATCGCCGCCGCTCCAGTGGCCTACTTTTACTCCGCCGCACACACCGCAATTTGGATGCAAACAGATTTTCGCAATTTTCGGGAACCATCGTCCTGGTTCCGCGCTCACAATCGATGAGCTGCATTTTTCTGAGTTGCGGCAAAGGGGGGCATTGTCAGATTCAGCGCCGATGGCATTCGGATGGCCATAGTACTCATCGTGGAGGATGAGATTTTCATTCTGCAAAACGCTGAGTGGATTTTGGAGGATATGGGCCACAAGCCCCTGGTCGCCAGAGATCTTGGCGAAGCCATCGTCCATTTGTCTGCAGAGGCGACCATCGACGCCCTTTTTGTGGACATGCGCTTGGGTGAGTTTGCCCTTGGCGGCTATGATGTCGCCAATCAGGCCGTCGCGCTGAAGCCCGATCTGCGCGTGCTCTACACCTCCGGGACCCCGCTCAACGCCGAGATGACCGCCCGGTTCGTCCTGGGCGGCCAGTTTCTGCAAAAGCCCTATTCTTTCAAAGATTTAGGGACCCATATGGAACAACTTCTTGCCTAAAGCATTGAACGTTGGCAGCGGGTCCGCGCCATAAACACCTGAGTCAGGAATACATCATCTCCAATTCCGAGGCCGACACGGGCTTGGCGCTCCCGACGGCGGCGGGTTTTGAGGCCGGCTCCAAGTTCAATTCCGACGGGTCGAGGGTCGAGATCGGCGCGCTGCAGAGCGCGATCTTCAACAGCGCCAACTTTTCCAGCATCGCCACCGACGCCAAGGGGGTGATCCAGATCTTCAACGTCGGCGCCGAACGGATGCTCGGCTACGCTGCTGCCGAGGTGATGAACAAGATCACCCCGGCCGATATCTCCGATCCGCAGGAGCTGATCGCCCGCGCCGAAGCGCTCAGCGAGGAACTCGGAACCCCAATCACGCCCGGCTTCGAGGCCCTGGTGTTCAAGGCGTCGCGCGGCATCGAGGACATCTACGAGCTTACCTACATCCGCAAGGATGGAACCCGGTTCCCGGCGGTGGTCAATGTCACCGCGCTGCGCGACGTTTCCGACGCCATCATCGGCTACCTGCTTATCGGCACCGACAACACCGCACGGAAAGAGGCGGAGGAAGCCCTGCTCCAGGCCGGCGCCCTGCAGAGCGCGATCTTCAACAGCGCCAACTTCTCCAGCATCGCCACCGACGCCAAAGGGGTGATCCAGATCTTCAATGTCGGCGCCGAACGGATGCTGGGCTACGCGGCCGCGGAGGTGATGAACAAGATCACCCCGGCCGATATTTCCGATCCGCAGGAGCTGATCGACCGCGCCGAGGCGCTCAGCGGCGAACTCGGAACCCCGATCACGCCGGGCTTTGAAGCCCTTGTGTTCAAGGCTTCGCGCGCCATCGAGGACATCTATGAGCTGACCTATATCCGCAAGGACGGCAGTCGCTTCCCGGCCGTCGTCAATGTCACCGCCCTGCGCGACATCCAGGACGCCATCATCGGCTATCTGCTCATTGGCACCGACAACACCGAGCGCAAGCAGGTCGAAGAAGAGCAGAAAAAGTCCGACCAACGCCTGCGTGACCAACAATTTTACACCCGGTCGCTGATCGAATCCAACATCGACGCCCTGATGACCACCGACCCGTCCGGCATAATCACCGACGTCAACAAACAGATGGAAGCGCTCACCGGCTGCACGCGCGACGAACTGATCGGCGCTCCGTTCAAGGACTACTTCACTGATCCGGCACGCGCTGAAGCGGGCATCAAACGGGTGCTGCGCGAAAAATCGGTCACCGACTATGAGCTCACGGCGCGAGCCCGCGACGGCAAGCAGACCGTGGTGTCCTACAACGCCACCACATTCTACGACCGCAACCGCAAGCTGGAGGGGGTGTTCGCCGCAGCGCGCGACGTCACGGAGCGTAAGCGGGTGGAGGTGGAGCTGCAGCAGGCCAAGGCCGCCGCGGAAAGCGCCAGCCGGACCAAATCGGACTTTCTTGCGAGCATGAGTCACGAAATCCGCACGCCGATGAACTCGATCATGGGTATCGCGGACCTGCTGGCGAAGACGGCCCTGACGCCGGAGCAGGACAAATATGTCCAAGTCTTTCGCCGCTCGGGCGAAAACTTGCTGAATCTGATCAATGACATCCTCGACCTCTCGAAGGTCGAAGCCTCGCAGCTTGAGCTGGAGCAGACCGGCTTCTCATTGAATGACCACCTGGAGAAGGTGATCGAGATGGTGGCGCCGCGGGCGCTGGAAAAAGGGCTGACGCTGACCTGGGAGATCGCGCCGGATGTGCACACCGACCTGGTCGGCGACCCGACCCGGCTGCGGCAGGTGCTGCTCAACCTGCTGAGCAATGCGATCAAGTTCACCAATGCCGGCGAGGTGACCCTGCGGGTCGCGCCGGATGGGGACGCCTCGGTTCCGACGACTGTCCGGTTCACCGTCTCGGACACCGGCATCGGAATCTCGACCGAGCAACAGAGTCAGGTGTTCGAACGATTCGCCCAGGCCGACTCGTCCACCACGCGTCGTTTCGGCGGTACGGGGCTCGGTCTCACGATATCCAAGCGCCTGGTGGAACTGATGGGCGGGCGCATCTGGGTCGAAAGCGAAGTCGGCAAGGGCAGCCTGTTCGCCTTCGCCGCGCCGTTCGAGATCTGGGCGGAAGACAATCGCCCGATTGACCTCCCGGTAGTCGAGCACTCCAATCCGGTGCTAACGGCGCTGCGCATTCTGCTGGCGGAGGATTCTCCCGACAACTGCCTGATCGCCCAGGCCTATTTTGAGGACACGCCGTACCAGGTCGAAATCGCCGCGACTGGAGCTATCGCCTGTGAAATGTTCGAGGCTGGGCTCTATGACATTGTCCTGATGGACCGGCAGATGCCAGTCATGGACGGCCTGACAGCCACCCGCCGGATCCGGGCCTGGGAACAGGCTAACGCGCGGGCTCCGACGCCGATCATCGCATTGACCGCCTCGGCCCTGAAAGGGGATCGGGAGACCTGCCTCGCGGCGGGGTGCACGGCCTATTTGAGCAAGCCCATCAAGCAGGATGTCCTGTTGCAGGCCATCCGGCACCACGCTTCGGCGCAATCCACCGCGGCGCCAGGCCCGTCGGCGCCTGACGACGGAGCCGCGCGCGCCGCCATGCGCCTAGCCGAACAAACACCGGCCTATCTGGTCAATTGTCGGCGCGACTTGGTCCTCATGTCAGAAGCCCTCGAAAGGGCGGACTTCACCGCTGTGAGCATCCTGGGACACAACCTGCGTGGCTCGGGCGGCGGCTTCGGTCTGCAGGCCATCACCGACTTCGGAGCCGGCATCGAACAGTCAGCCGGGGAGGCCGACGACGGCAGCACGCGCAAGTGGTTGAACGAGCTGTCAACCTACCTGGACGGCATTTTCAGCGCAGATACACCGGCCAGTGAGGGGTAGGGTTTAGGCCGGCGAAAGGGCCCGCAAGCACTCCAGGCCTTCCGAGGCGAACTTCCGGAATCCACCCTCCTGTGCCTTTCGGGAAGTCTGCCAATGGGCAAGGCTGCGCCGCCTGCCCAGACGGGGGAAAGACGGCCACAGCCTGGGAACAAGCGCCCGACCGCCAAAGCCCCTAGTTGAAACTCTTCCCCCCCATCACCTCCTTGATCGGGGACTCGCCGGCAGGCTGGGCGTTGCGGGCCTGCCAGTAGGCGCGCAGCTTGGCGCCCGGGTCCGCCACCACCTTGGCCGGGGTGTCGAAGATGAACGTCTGGCGTTCGCGGGGGTCATAGGCCGGCCATTTCGGCGCGCCCTTGAGGCTGGGGTCGCCGGACCGCGCGAAGGCGGCGAAGCTGGCGCTCATCAGCTTGGCCATCGCGTCCTGGCCGGGCCCCGCCCCCACCAGTCCGGCGGAGACGTCCACATTGTCGAACACGAACGGCAGTTCGACCGCGTGGGGCGAGCGCAGCTTGCCGCCCAGCACCGGGGACTCCCAGTCGACCCTGTACATAAAGACCGGCCGGGCCCCCTGGGCGTATTTGCGTTCGGCCAGGGTGATCGAGCTGGTGGCGAACATGCTGTCGGTCATGATGCTGGTCCACAGGTGCATCGGCTTGTCGTTCGGCGCCTTGGCGCGATAGAGGCCGATGGTGTTCGCAGCCTCCTGCGGTCCGACGATCCCGCTCACCCGCTTTTCCAGATCGGCGTCGGTCATCGCCGGCCAAGTGAGGTCGCTGAGCACCATGTTGGTGGCCTCGTCCTTGGTGTAGCCGACGACGATCGGGATCCCGGCCGCCAGGGTTGAGGCCGCCGGATCGAAGGGGTGGGTGGGCAGGCTGGCGCCGTTCACCGCCGGCATATAGGCCAAGAGGCCGGCCTTGGCGCCCGCCCGCATCAGGGTGTCGGTGGGGATCGCCTGCAGGGCGGCCACGTCGCCGGGCGTAACGCCCAGGTCTTTCAGCAGCCGGTCGCGGGTGGCCTGGGCGTCGGCGATGGCGCCCACCTTGACGGCGGCGCCGCTCTGGATGATCGCCTTGTGGAACAGGCCCTTGGCCGCCGGCATGGCCAGGAGCGTGCTGACCTTGGAGCCGCCGCCCGACTGGCCGAAGATGGTGACATTGCCGGGGTCGCCGCCGAACTGGGCGATATTGTCCTTCACCCACTGCAGGGCGGCGATGAGGTCCAGCATGCCGGCCAGGTTGGAGTCGGCATAGGCCGGCCCCGCCTCGGGGCCCAGATACAGATAGCCGAACACATTGAGCCGGTGGTTGAGGGTCACCACCACCACGTCCTGGCCGCGGGACAGATTGCCGCCCTCGTAATATTTGTCGCCGCCGCTGCCGAGGAAGAAGCCGCCCCCGTGCAGCCAGACCATCACCGGCCGTTTGGACCCCGCCTTCACCTGCGGCGTCCAGACGTTCAGCACCAGGCAGTCCTCGCTGGTCGGCAGGTCGGAAAACGACAGCACCGAGGCCATCTCCGGCGGCATGTTGACGCTGGGCTGGGCGCAGCGGTCGCCCATGCGGTCGGCGACCTTGATCCCGCTCCAGCCCGCGGGCTTCACCGGCGGCAGGAAACGGTTCTTGCCGCCGGTGTCGGCCCCATAGCGGATGCCGAGGAAGGCGTAGACGCCCTTCGACGGCCGCCCCTCCAGCTTGCCCAGGGTGGTCTCCACCACCGGCGCCGGGTCCAGGGACCTGGGCCCCGCGAAGGCGCCCGCCAGGGGCGCCGCGGCCATCACCAGGGCGGTGGCGCAAAACAGCAGGGGGTGCGGCATGACAGGACCTCGGAGTGCAGGCGGGGGTGGAGCGTTGACGCAACAGCATCGGCGGACTCGCCGGGGAGTCAACCGGCGGAGGGGGACCGCGTCCCGTCAGAGGACGTGGTGGAGGGGGCGAGCCGATGCGCGGACCCCACGCCCCCTCTACCACCGGCGCTTCGGCCGGCGGTCCCTCTCCCCCGCCGTCTCCGCGGCAGGGGAGGAGCTGGAAGCGCTGCGGTCCGCATCAAGGTGTGCGAATCCAGTAGGCCCACACAGGACGAGGTCTTGATTTTCGGGTAATTATGGGTACATTTGTGGGTATGGCCTTGAATGCGGACACCCTGCGGATCACCCTGGAGGTGCTCGCCCTGATCGCCGAGATCGACGAGTTCAAGGGCGCATGGCGGGCGCTGGGTGCGCTGGCGCCCGAACGGTTGACCGCCTTGCGCCGCGTGGCGACCATCGAAAGCATCGGCTCCTCCACCCGCATCGAGGGCAGCAAGCTTACGGACGCGCAGGTTGCGCGCCTGCTCTCCGACCTCGAAACCCAGTCGCTCGGATCGCGCGACGAGCAGGAGGTCGCCGGCTATGCGCAGGTCATGGAGACCGTTTTCGCGCATTTCGACGCGATCGATCTGACCGAGAATCACATCCGGCAGCTGCACCGTGACCTGCTGGCGTTCAGCGGCAAGGACCAGCGCCATCGCGGCGAGTACAAGACGATCCCCAACCATGTGAGCGCGTTCGACGCAGATGGCGCGGAGGTCGGCGTGATCTTCGAAACCGCGACGCCGTTCGACACTCCAGGGCGGATGCGGGAGCTGGTCGGGTGGGCGCGCGGGGCTCTGGACGAACAGGGGCTGCACCCCTTGCTGGTGATCGCGATGTTCACCGTGGTGTTCCTGGAAATCCATCCCTTTCAGGACGGCAATGGCAGGCTGTCGCGGGTTCTGACGACGCTGCTGCTCCTGCGAAGCGGCTACGCCTATGTGCCCTACGCGTCCCTGGAGAGCGTGATCGAGACCAGCAAGCAGGGCTACTATCTGGCGCTGCGTCAAACCCAGACAACCATCCGCGGCCCCGGACCCGACTGGAGTCCCTGGATCGTCTACTTCCTGCGCGCCCTCCAGCAGCAAAAGCGGCGCCTCGAGCGAAAACTCGAGGGCGAACGCTTCACTCTCGGCGCCCTGTCCACGCTCTCGCTTCAGATCATTGACGCGGCCAGGGAACACGGGCGCGTGACCATCAGCGGGATCGTCAACCTGACAGGGGCGAACCGGAACACAGTCAAGAAGCACCTGGCCGCCCTGGTCGGCGCCCATCACCTCAGCCAGCACGGAACTGGAAAGGCCACCTGGTACGGTCGGGGACAGGGTCCGCCCTCGAAGTAAGACTGGGCGCCCTCTAGATGTTCCGTATTTGTTCTTTACATGCCACCTAGCCCCTGCTATGGTCGCCGGTTGAACGTCGCCGTTCGAAAAACCGCGAAGGCGCCGCCCTGTTGGCGCTCCCGGTTGGCGCCGGTTACGGACCCAGCCCGGGGAGACTTGGATTGAAACAACAAGGGAATTTCCACCCCACCCGCGCCGAAGCGCCCGCCGGCCAGGGCGCCGACCGCCACCCACGAAAAGAGTTATTTCGTAGGTCGGGTCCGACCGGTTGGCGCCCCGCGTCGATCACGCCCGCGGAAGAGTCCAGCACAGCGGTATGAGCCAGGCGCCCCCCGCCTCGCAACTCCGGGAGCCTGTTTCAGCCCCCGCCGAGCACCTGGCTGACCGTCGAGAAGTGCGACTGCGCCGTCATCCCGCCGTCCACCACGATGGCCTGGCCGGTGACATAGGATGCCTGCGGGCTGGCCAGCCAGACGGCGGCGGCGGCGATCTCCTCCGGCTCGGCCCAGCGGCCCATGGGCGAGGTGGCGTTCATCCTCGCCCGGGCCGACGGGTCGCCGGCCGCCCGCACCATCGGCGGCGTGGCGGTCATGCCGGGGCAGATGCAGTTGACCCGGATCCCCTGGGCCGCGTGATCCACCGCCAGCGCCCGGGTCAGACCGATGACGGCGGCCTTGGTGGCCGCATAGGCCACCTGGCCGCGGTCGGCCAGCAGCCCCGACACCGAGGCGGTGGAGACGATGGCGCCGCCGCCGTTCGCCGCCATCAGCGGCACGGCGTGCTTTGCGGCGGTGAAGATCGCCGAGACATTGGTGCGCCAGATCAGGTCCCAATCGGCCTGGGACAGTTCCACCGCGTCGCCCAGCCGAGTGGTGGCGGCATTGTTGAACAGCACGTCGAGGCGGCCGAACGCCTCCGCCGCCACGCGCACCATGGCCTCCACCTGATCGGCGTTGGCCACATCGACGCCCAGCGGGATGGCCCGCCCGCCGGCCGCGGCGATCTCGCCGGCGGTCTGTTCGGCCTTGGCCAGGCGCACATCGGCCACCACCACCGCCGCCCCCTCGGCCGCGAAGCGCAGCGCGCTGGCCCGGCCGATGCCGGACCCGGCCCCGGTGACGATGGAAATCTTGCCGTCCAGCAACATGGTCATCTCAGTCCCCTTGTCCGCGCGGGTCGTCCCGGTCCACCAGCCAGTCGGCCGAGCGCATCTCCTCCAGCCGCGAGGCGGTGCGCTCGAATTCGAACACCCCGTCGCCTTGACGGTAGAGGGCGGCGGGTTCGGTCTCGGCCAGCACGATCACCCGGGCGCGGGCCTCGTAGAGCGCGTCGATCAGGATCACGAACCGCCGCGCCGCCTCGCGTTGATTGGCGCTCATTTGCGGCACGTCCTCCAGGAACACGGTGTGGAAGTGCTCGGCCAGGGCCACATAGTCATTGGGGCCCAGCGCCACTCCGCACAGGCTGGCGAAGGAGGCGCGCAGCAGCCCCCCCGAGGCGTGGGGCAGATGCACCTTGCGGCCCAGCACCTCCAGGGTCGCCCCGCTCTCGGCCTCGCCGGCCAGCATGTCGCGCCACAGTTCGGCGAATCGCCGTTCGTGATCCGGATCGTTGGGCGAGAACCAGGTCCCCGCCGCCCGCAGCCGGTCGAGGCGATAGTCGTGGGGTCCGGCCACCGCCACCACCTCCAGCCGGTCCTTGATCAGGCCGATGAATGGCAGGAACAGCTGACGGTTGATGCCGTCCTTGTAGAGGTCGTCGGGAACCCGGTTGGAGGTCGCCACCAGGGTGACGCCGCGGGCGAACAGCGCCTCGAACAGCCGGCCGAGGATCATGGCGTCGGCGATGTCGGTGACCTGCAGCTCGTCGAAACACAGCAGCCGGGCCTGGTCGGCGACCAGGTCGGCCACCGGCGCGATGGGGTCGTCCCCCTTGGCCTGGCCGAACTGGGCCCTGCGCGCCGCCGCGTCGCCGTTGCGCCAGGCGCC